>JAKSUK010000050.1 GCA_024409095.1 Clostridium sp. | reverse complement strand
CAAGTTAATGAAATTTTATCAGCAGAAGGAAAGATGTATACATTAATAAAAATTGATGAAGGAAGTAACCTTGGAGCAGTGAGAATTAGAATTAGGTCATTAAAAGCAGCAATTGAAGAAAGAGAAAGAAAAGGTATTAAGATAAATAAGGCTACAAAATTAAAAAAAACAAATATATTTACAAAGGAAATGAGAAAGGAATATACAATACTTTGTCCTCAAATGTCACCAATCCACTTTGATTTAGTTGAATCTGCAGCAAGAAGTATTGGATATAATGTAGCAGTAATGCCACCTATTGATAAAGAAGCCATTGAGTATGGTTTAAAATATGTAAATAATGATGCATGTTATCCATCAATAATTGTAGTAGGGCAAATGATTCATGCATTACTATCAGGAAAATATGATTTAAATAAAACTGCTGTAATAATGAGCCAAACAGGAGGTGGTTGTAGGGCAACGAATTATATAGGTTTCATTAAAAAAGCTTTAAAGGAGGCTGGTTTTGATAATATTCCTATAATTTCATTAAATGCTCTAGGTATGGAAAAACAGCCAGGCTTTGAAATAACACCAGCATTTATAAATCGAGGTCTTATGTCATTATTATATGGAGATTTATTTATGAGAGTATTATATAAGGTAAGACCATATGAAAAAGTTAAAGGGTCAGCAAATGCTTTATATGAACAATGGAAAAAACTTGCATGTGAGAATTTACAAAATGGAAAGTGGACTGAATTTAGTAAGAATGTTGAAAATATAGTTAAAGATTTTGATAAATTAGAAGTAGTAGATATAAAAAAACCAAAGGTAGGAGTAGTAGGAGAAATACTTGTAAAATTTCATCCAACAGCAAATAATGATATAGTTTCACAACTTGAAAATGAAGGTGCTGAGGCTGTTGTACCAGATCTTTTAGATTTTTTCTTATACTCATGTTATGATGCTGAATTTAAATATAAATATCTTTCAGGAAGCTATAAATCTATGCAATTAAATAGATTAGCAATTAGAATAATAGAATTATATAGAAAGAAAATTAAAACAGAATTAAGTAAAAGTAAGAGATTTGGATATCCAATGAATATAAGGGATTTAGGAAAAAAAGCATCAAAAGTATTATCTTTAGGCAATCAAACAGGTGAAGGGTGGCTTCTTACAGGAGAAATGTTAGAGCTTATAGAAACTGGTGTAAATAATATTGTATGCATACAGCCTTTTGCATGTTTACCTAATCACGTTACAGGTAAAGGAATGATAAAGAAGCTTAAGGAGCTTTATCCATTATCAAATATAGTAGCAATTGATTATGACCCTGGTGCATCAGAAGTTAATCAGATAAATAGAATTAAACTAATGTTAGCAGTTGCACTTAAGAATATTGATTTAGAAAATAATTACAATGAAAAGCGTGAAATTAATGAAGAAAAGGTAAATGAAGTTGTAATAAAATTAAATAATTAAAATAAATAAGAAAAAAATAAAAAAAAGATACGACATTTTTTTATTTTTTTCTTTATTTTTTTTGTACTTTTGACTATAATATACGTATATTTTACACGGAAAATTAATGGCAGGAGAGATAATATGAACGAAAATAATCCATATGTACTAGTATTAGGAGCATCAATAGTAGATATAATTGGTTTTAGTAAAAGAGAATTTAAGGCAAAGGATTCAATTCCAGGATCTATAAAAATTTCGCTTGGGGGAGTTTGCAGAAATATTGCTGAGAATTTAGCTAGAGTAGGAATAAATATAGAATTTATATCTACATTAGGAGATGATGCTAATGGGAGAAACATATTAGAAAATTCTAAAAGAATAGGATATAAGATGGACAATTCACTAATATTAGAAGGTGAAAGTACACCAACATATATGGCAATACTTAATGAGCATGGAGAAATGGAATCTGCAATCGTAGATATGGATAGCTTAGATAAAGTGGAAGAAAGTTTTATAGATTCAAAAGCTGAAATTTTTGAAAATGCTGAATATACAATTGTAGGTTCAGATAATCCTGAATTATTAGAGTATGTTTTAAAAAAATTCCAAGGAAAAACTAAATTTATACTTGATCCAGTTTCAGCAAATAAGGCAGTAAAAATAAGTCACTTAATTAAGTACTTCCATACAATCAAGCCAAATAGAATAGAAACAGAAGCTTTATGTGGATTTGAAATAAATGGATTTGAAGATTTACAAAAAGCAGGAAGATACTTCTTAGAACAAGGAGTGGAAAATATATTTATAAGTTTAGATGCAGATGGAATTTACTATCTTACAAAAGATGAAGAAGGTATTATATGCCAAAATGATAAGATAGATATAAAAAATGTAACAGGAGCTGGAGATTCATTTGTAGCAGGATTAGGATATGGATATATGAATGGTTTATCTATAACTGAAACAATAAAATATGCAATTGCAATGTCAATAATAACTATTACACACGAAGAAACAATTAACCCATCAATGAGCCATGAATATGTTCAAAATTACATAGATAAAATGACTTGGAAATAATTGCTTTTAAGAGATGCTTAGGCATCTCTTTTTTTATATAAATTTTTACATAACAACAATAAAAGCATAACTATATAGTGAAAACAAAGAAAAAAGATTTATACAATTAAATAAAATCTTCGTAAATGAGTATAAGTATAAATATCAAATACATGGACAAAATATTTATGAGGTGATAAGTATGGGAAGCAAATTGAAAATCAATAAAAAAGAAAATAAAAATATAAGCCATAATCCTCAAGCGGAAAGTGTTAAAGCATGCTTTGGAGAACCTAAAGCAAAGCCATATGACCCAACAGATTTTAAAATCTAATTGTTAGAAATAGGTGAATGAGTATGGATAATAACAAAAATAGAATGAAGGATAGAAAAAAATCTAAAAGTGAATTAAGAAAAATTGATCCTACTGGCAATTCTGAAGTAGGGATTGAAAATGGAGAAAAAATTGGAGCTCATGCTCATAATAAAAAGAGTTATAAAACTTATGAGTGGATGCAAGATAAGTAAAGTATAGAAATTAAAATATATTGGATACCTATAGACTAAACACTTATAAAAAAAGTGTTTAAGTGTATGGGTATTTTTTATATAATTTTAAATGACAATTGAATATAATTAATATCTACAATCTTATTTAGCTATTAAGTATTTAAAATTATAAATAAAGAAATACTTATTATTTTGGAGGAGAATTTATGGAAAATAAAGTTGTAACTAAAGAAAAAAGTAAAATAAAATTTAAAAAGCCTAAACAGTATAATGTAATTATGGAAAATGATGATTTTACAACAATGGAATTTGTTATTGATGTATTGATTAATGTATTCAATAAGGAAAGTGTAGAAGCTAATAGAATAATGCTTGATGTACATTCTAAAGGAAGAGGATTAGTAGGAGTTTATCCATATGATATTGCTGTTACAAAAGTATCAATTGCAATGAATATGGCTAAAGAAGAAGGATTTCCTTTTATGATAACTATTGAGGAGGTATAAATTTATGCAAGTTACAAAAGAAGTTAATGAAGTAATAGTTGGTGCAATTGAATATGCTAGACAAAATAAACATGAATATGTAACAGCTGAACACATATTATATAAATGTACTTTTATAGAAAAAGTACAAAATGCTATGGAGAAATGTGATGCAAATATTGAGAATTTAAGAAAAAATATAAATGAATATTTTAATCAATATATACAGAAGACAGAAAATGCAAATATTCAAGAAAGCTATAGCTTTCAACAAGTTATACTGACAGCAGGAGAGCAGGCTATGGCTTCAGGTAAAAATGTCATAGAAATTGAGCATATTTTATCAGTTATATATATGATGGAGGATAGTTATGCTTTATATTTCTTAAATTTAGAGGGAATAGATAAAAGAGATCTTCTTTTTATTTTATGTCATGATGAAGAAGCTATAAAGTCAGAGAAAAGTGAAGAAAAAGTAGCAAAAGATAAAGGTGAGCAAAAAGGAAGCAATAAATCTATAATTGAAAAATACACTGTGAATTTAAATGAGTTTGTTAAAAAACAAGATAGTAATTTACTTGTAGGTCGTCAGGAAATTATAGATAGAACTTTGCAGATATTATGTAGAAGGACTAAAAATAATCCTATACATATTGGAGAGCCAGGTGTAGGAAAAACATCTATAGTATTAGGAATAGCTAGACTTATAAATGAAGGTAAGGTTCCAGAAAAAATTAAGAATTCAGAAATTTATTCCCTTGATATTGGTGGTTTATTGGCAGGAACTAAATATAGAGGGGATTTTGAAGAAAGAATTAAGAAAGTGCTAGATCAAATAAAGCATAGAGTTAATCCAATAGTTTATATTGATGAAATACATTCAATAGTTGGAGCTGGAGCATTAGGAGGTGGCTCTTTAGATGCATCTAATCTTCTTAAACCGTATCTAACGGAAGGTAAGATAAAGTTTATTGGAGCAACTACTTTTGATGAATATAAAAAGCATTTTGAAAAGGATAAGGCTCTTACAAGAAGATTTCAAGCTGTGGAAGTAAAGGAGCCTAGTATTAGTGAAACTATTGAAATTCTTAATGGTATTAAAAAGTCATATGAAGATTATCATAATGTATCTTATAGTGATAAAGCAATTGAAAGTGCAGTTGTTTTAAGCAATAAATATATAAATGATAAATTCTTACCAGACAAGGCTATTGATGTGATAGATGAAGCTGGTGCATCTGTTTCTATGGAAGGTGGAAATGAAAGAACTTTAATTGATGAAATAAAAATTGAAGATGTTATTTCAAAAATGTGCCATATTCCTAAAAAGACAGTTGAAAAAGATGAAATTAAAGCTTTAATGACTTTAGAAAATAAATTAAAGAGTGATATTTTTGGACAAAATACTGCTATAGATGAAGTTGTAAGATGTATTAAAATGTCAAGAGCCGGACTTAAAGATGAAGGTAAGCCAGTTGCTTCAATGCTATTTGTTGGGCCTACAGGTGTAGGGAAAACGGAAATATGTAGAGTGCTATCAAAGGAATTGGGCATAAAGCTTATAAGGTTTGATATGAGTGAATATGGCGAAAAGCATGCAGCATCTAAGCTTATTGGAGCTCCTCCAGGTTATGTAGGTTATGAAGAGGGTGGACTACTTACAGATTATGTTCGTAAGAATCCATATTGTGTATTACTATTAGATGAAATTGAAAAAGCTCATCCAGATATCTTAAGCGTCTTACTTCAAGTCATGGATTACGCTACACTTACTGATAATCAAGGTAGAAAAGCTGATTTTAGAAATGTAATACTTATTATGACTTCCAATGCAGGTGCTAAGGAAATAGGAAAGAATAAAGTAGGATTTGGTGAAAGAATAGTGCAAGGAGAAGCCATAAAGGATGAAGTAAAACGATTCTTTACACCGGAATTTAGAAATAGGTTAGATAAAATTGTTATATTCAATCATATAGATAAAGAAATGGCAAGAAATATAACTATAAAAGAAATAGGAATATTTAAAGAACAATTACTAGCTAAAAATATAATATTAGAATTTGATGATTCTGTTATAAGTCATATAAGTAGTCAAGGTGTTTCAAAAGAATATGGAGCAAGGGAAATCAGCAGGATAATAAATTCAGAAATTAAGTCATTATTAATAGATGAAATATTATTTGGTAGACTGAAAGATGGTGGAAGTGCTAAGGTTATATTTAGTGATAGTAAATATGATATAGAATTCTAAAAAATATGAAAATTCAATGATTTTGCAAAAAATACTTGTTTTTTGTAGGTAAATATTATTGACAAATAAGATTTTATAGAATAATATAAATACAAATAAAATAAATTAGAAACTGTGATAAAGAGGAGTATGGATTAGGAAGTATTAAGAGAGGAAGGTCTTGGCTGAAAGCCTTCTATATGGAATATCCAGAAGGTAGCTTTTGAGTTTCTTTGCTGAAAGTATAGTAATTAGTAGGCAAAGACGGCGTTCATAGTCGTTATTTGATTAAGAGCCCATAATAATGGCTAGTATTTATTTAGTATAGTTTAAAGTTTAAAATGCTAAAATAATATTGTGCTTGTGGGAATAAAGGTGGTACCGCGAGTCTTCGTCCTTTTTAGGACTTAGGCTCTTTTTTATTTGTACAATTTATTAAACTAAGGAGGTTTCTATAATGGAAGAAAAGAAGAATTTACCTACCACGTATAATCCAAAAGAATTTGAAGAAAGAATTTATAAGACTTGGGAAGAAAAGAAATATTTCACACCAATAGTTGATAAGAGCAAAAAGCCTTTTTCAATTGTAATGCCGCCACCAAATATAACTGGTAGATTACACTTAGGGCATGCTTTAGATAATACTCTTCAAGATATGCTTATTAGATTTAAAAGAATGCAAGGATACTGTACTTTATGGTTACCAGGACAAGATCATGCATCTATTGCTACAGAAGTTAAAGTTGAAAATGAATTATTAAAGCAAGGCTTAGTAAAAAAAGAAATGGGAAGAGAAGCTTTCCTTGAAAAAGTTTGGGAATGGTCTGATGAATATAGAGGACATATAAGAGAACAACTTAAAAAGATGGGTGTATCTGCTGATTTCTCAAGAGAAGCATTTACAATGGATGAAAACTTAAATAAAGCTGTTAGAACTGTTTTCGTTAAATTATATAATGAAGGTCTTATATACCAAGGAAATAGAATAACTAACTGGTGTCCTAAATGTACAACTGCATTATCAGATGCTGAAATAGAATATGAAGAAAAAGAAGGAAGCTTCTGGCATATAAATTATCCATTATCTGATGGATCAGGATTCTTAGAAATTGCTACAACAAGACCAGAAACATTATTAGGAGATACAGCAGTTGCTGTTAACCCAAATGATGATAGATTTAAACACTTAATTGGCAAAACATTAAAATTACCACTAACTGATAGAGAAATACCAGTAGTAGGAGATGAATATGTTGATATAGAATTTGGAACTGGTGCTGTTAAAATAACTCCAGCTCATGATCCTAATGACTTTGAAGTTGGAAAGAGACACAACCTTCCACAAATAAGAGTTATGGATGACCATGGTGTAATCAATGAATTAGGTGGAAAATATCAAGGTTTAGATAGATATGAAGCTAGAAAACAAATGGTTGAAGATTTAGATAAATTAGGATTATTAGTTAAGATAAAACCTCATACTCATAATGTTGGAACACATGATAGATGTGGAACTGTTATAGAACCAATTATTTCTCAACAATGGTATGTTAAGATGGAATCTTTAGCTAAGCCTGCTATTGAAGCTGTAAGAGGTGGAAAGACTAAATTTGTTCCAGAAAGATTTGATAAGATTTACTTCAACTGGATGGAAAACATTCAAGATTGGTGTATTTCAAGACAATTATGGTGGGGACACAGAATACCAGTTTACTACTGTAATGACTGTGGACATATGATGGTTGAAGTTGATGCTCCATGCAAGTGTTCAAAATGTGAAAGCACTAACTTAAGGCAAGACAATGATGTTCTTGACACATGGTTCTCATCTGCACTTTGGCCTTTCTCAACTTTAGGTTGGCCAAATAAAACAGAAGACTTAGAATACTTCTATCCAACTAATGTTCTTGTTACAGGATATGATATAATCTTCTTCTGGGTAGCTAGAATGATATTCTCAGGAATACACAATATGGATGAAACTCCATTTGATACAGTATTAATTCACGGTATCATCAGAGATTCTGAAGGAAGAAAAATGAGTAAATCATTAGGAAATGGTGTAGATCCATTAGAAGTTATAGAGGAATATGGTGCTGATGCATTAAGATTTATGCTTGTAACAGGAAACTCACCAGGAAATGATATTAGATATATTCCTGAAAGAGTTGAATCAGCTAGAAACTTTGCTAATAAGATGTGGAATGCATCAAGATTCGTTATGATGAACTTAGATAAAGAAGTTATGGCTAAATATGCAGATTGTAAGGAATATAGCTTAGCTGATAAATGGATATTATCTCAAATGAATAACTTAGTTAAAGAAGTAACTGAAAACATGGAAAAATATGAATTAGGAATAGCACTTCAAAAAGTTTATGACTTTATGTGGACTGAATTCTGTGATTGGTATATAGAACTTGTTAAACCAGTATTCTTCAGTGATGATGAAAAGCAAAAAGGTATAGTATATAATGTATTATATACTGTATTAACTACAGGATTAAAATTACTACATCCAGTAATGCCATTTATTACAGAAGAAATATACACTACTTTAACTGATGGAGAATCAATAACTATTTCAACTTGGCCAGAATTTAATGAAAGCTTAGTTGATGCTAAGGCTGAAAAAGATATGGATTATATCATAGAAGCTATTAAGTCTTTAAGAAATGTAAGAGCTGAAATGAATGTACCACCATCAAGAAAAGCTAAGGTAATAAGCTATATTAATGATGAAGCTAAAGATGCATTTACTGCTGGAACAGCTTACATTGAAAAATTAGCTTCAGCTTCAGATGTTGAGTTTATAAATGATAAAGCTTTAGTTCCTGAAAATGCTGTATCAGTAGTAGTTAAGGGTGGAGAATTATTCATGCCATTACTTGACTTAGTTGATAAGGAAAAGGAACTTGAAAGATTAAACAAAGAAAAGAGTAAACTAGAAGGTGAAATAACTAGAATAGAAAAGAAACTTTCTAATGCAGGATTTGTTGCGAAAGCTCCAGAAGCAGTAGTAGAAGGAGAAAAAGCAAAAATGGCTAAATATCAAGAAATGCATGATGCAGATTTAGTTAGAATAGATACTTTAAAATAGTTTATAATAAAATGGATATCTACTTTAGTGGATGTCCATTTTTTGAATAAAGATAAAATAAAGTTTTGGGATGGTTTTTATGAAATATGAACAAGCAATGAAATATATAACGGAAGTAGGAAATTTCGGTTCTAATTATGGTTTAGAAAGAACATATAAATTATTAGAACTTCTTGATAATCCACAAGATAAATTAAAAATAATACATGTAGCAGGAACAAATGGAAAGGGTTCTACTACTGTGATGATTACTTCTATGTTAAAAGGATGTGGATATAAAGTTGGAATGTACACTTCACCGTTTTTAGAAGAATTTGAAGAAAGAATTCAGATTAATGGTGAAAATATACCTAAGGAAAAACTTGCAATGCTTATGACAAAGATTAAGTATGCTGTAGATAGAGTAATAGAAGAAGGATATAATCATCCTACTGAGTTTGAAATTATAACAGTATTGATGTTTTTATATTTTGCTACTGAAAATGTAGATTTTGCAGTAGTTGAAGTAGGTCTTGGTGGAAGACTTGATTCTACTAATGTAATTGAGAATCCTCTTTGTACA
>JAKSUK010000005.1 GCA_024409095.1 Clostridium sp. | reverse complement strand
CAACCTGCTGATTACAAGTCAGCTGCTCTACCGTTGAGCCATGCCAGCATATTATAACCAAGAATTATTCTATTTTCATTTTAAATTAAAATGGCGACTCAGAAGGGGCTCGAACCCTCGACCTCTGGCGTGACAGGCCAGCACTCTAACCAACTGAGCTACTGAGCCAAATTTAATATGGTGGAAACAACAGGGATCGAACCTGTGACCCTCTGCTTGTAAGGCAGATGCTCTCCCAGCTGAGCTATGCTTCCATAAAAAATTAAAATGGTGACCCCTAGGGGAATCGAACCCCTGTTACCACCGTGAAAGGGTGGTGTCTTGACCGCTTGACCAAGGGGCCTAGGTTTTACTTGTTTGTCCTCTTGGATTGTTCCCCCGAGCACATTAACTATGATACTTGAAATATGAAAAAGTGTCAATACTTTTTCTTCATTTTTTTTTATTTTTTTTACATCCCCTCATATAATTCTATCTAATCTAGCATTTTTACTGGGTTTTCATTATCTTTTATCTTAGCTATAGCAAGACCATATCTTGATAAAATTCGTTCTTTTTCCTTAATTTCTTCTTTAATTTTATTTATTTCAAAATTACATATTTCTAAAAATTCTTTTTCTTCAATAACTTCTATAGATATATTGAATCCACTTTTTTTAAAATTTTGTCCAGAACTAATAATTGTTATTGGTATCTTGTAATTAATAACAGCTAATATTTCCTTTTTCCAAAATCCTCTTTTATTTACTTCATATTTATCCTTAAGTACATTTAAATTATCAAATACAATGTTAAGTTCAAGTTCCATAGTTTCTAATAATGCTTTATATAAAGCTATTGATATTCCTCTATTAAGCTTTATCTTTAAAAAATCGCTATATTTTATTAAAAACTTATCTATTTCTGTTTCTGTAATATATTCCACATCTTCTTTTTCAAATACTTTTATGCCTGTATTGCTATGGTAGTTAACTACTACTTGATCATAATTCATTCTACGAACCTTAAATTCTCTTTCAAACTCTTCTAAGTCTTTATTGATTATTTTTGCTAACAATAATATCACCTCTTACCTAGTATTCCATAGTTTAATTACTTATATTACTATGATAAAATCTAAATAACATTATTATTTAAGGGGTGCTTATTTTGATTCATCATGAATTATTAATTGTAGGTGGTGGTGCAGCTGGTTTAATGGCTGCTATAACTGCAAAAGATTTTGGTATAGATGTTGCAATACTTGAAGCTACTGATAGAATTGGTAAAAAAATATTAGCTACAGGAAATGGTCGCTGTAATATTTCTAATATCTCTATTTCAGAACCATTTATTAATTATCATAGTAGTAATGATAATTTTTATTATGAAATTTTGAAAAGTTTTTCTGTTAAGGATACTTTAGATTTTTTCTTATCTCTAGGTCTTCCTATTGTAGAATTACAAAATAGCAAACTTTATCCACAGTCACTTCAAGCTTCTTCAGTTGTTGATATATTTAAATTAGCTCTAGAGGATAGAAATATTCCTGTTTATACAGAATGTAAAGTAAAAGATATCCACAGTGGAAAAGTTTTTAAGTTATCCACAAATAATGAAGCATTAAAATTCTTTACATGTGATAAATTACTTTTAACTTGTGGAGGAAAGACTGCTCCTAAAACTGGTTCTGATGGTACTGGATATTATTTATCTGATAAATTAGGTCATAATATAATACCTCAACTTCCTGGAATTGTTCAATTAAAATTAGATTATCCTCATCTTAAATCATTATCTGGTGTAAAATTTGATGGATATGCTTCTTTACTTGTTGACGGAAAAGAAGAGCGTAAATACTTTGGTGAAATATTATTCACAGATTACGGAATATCAGGTCCACCAATACTACAGCTTTCAGGCTTTGCTTCACAGGCTTTAGCTAAAGGTAAGAAAGTGGAAATAGTAGTAGATATGTTACCGAAATATACTCGTGAATCTTTAGAAGATTTTATTGAATGTCATTTTGCTGTGCTTTCTTATAGACCTGTAATTGATGCTTTAATTGGTGTAATTAATAAAAAACTTATACCTACAGTATTAAAAGAAAGTAATATAGAAGATTTACATATACCTTGTTATGAACTTGACTGGAAGGAAAAAAAATCTCTAATTGATACTTTAAAAGAATGGAAGTTTACTTGCATAGGAACTAATGATTTTAATCAAGCACAAGTTACCATTGGTGGAGTTGATACTACTGAAGTAAATCCTTTAACTTTAGAATCAAAGCTTATACCTGGTCTTTACTTTGCTGGAGAGCTTTTAGATGTTCATGGTGATTGTGGTGGATTCAATCTTCAATGGGCATGGAGTTCAGGACATAGAGTTGCAGAATGTATAGCTAAATCTTAATTAAAAAACCCTCTGAGCGATAGCTCAGAGGGTTTTTTAGTTATTTTTTTGATACTAATATAAACCACCATTATTACCATTGTTATTCACATCATTTAAAATATTATCTACATTTACCCCATATCTTATAGAAATATCTTCTACTGATGATAATTGATTTTCTGTATTTCCATAGCATGGTATACCATAACTATTAAATATATTTATTGCATTTGGATTTTCAGCTAAAATCTGACTTATAGTGCTATTTTTATCAACCACAAATAATCACCTCTAAATTTTTTATATCTATAGGTTTTGCTTTATGGCTCATATTTATACTATATTTCTTTTACTCTTATAGTTTGGCTTCTCTTTGGTCCAACAGAAACTATTGAAATCCTTGTATTTGTTAATTCTTCAATTCTATTTAAATATTTTTTTGCATTTTCGTGTAATTCATCAAAAGATTTAGCATTAGCTACTGATTCATCCCATCCATCAAATTCTTCATAAATAGGTTCACATTTTGCTAAGTCCTCTAAACTTGCTGGGAAATAATCTATTATTTCATTATTAAATTTATACCCAGTACACATTTTTACTTTATCTAATCCAGCTAATGTATCTATTTTAGTTACAACTAAAGATGTTAATCCACTAACTCTTACAGATGTTTTTAATATAACAAGGTCAAGCCATCCACATCTTCTTGAACGACCAGTAGTTACACCATATTCATGTCCCTTTTCTCTAATCCATTCACCAGTTTCGTTTTCTAATTCTGTAGGGAAAGGTCCTTTTCCAACTCTTGTAGTATATGCCTTAGCAATACCTACACTATTAGTTATCATATTAGGTCCAATACCAATACCACTTGCTACTCCTCCTGCAGTTGTATTAGAAGATGTTACATATGGATATGTTCCATAATCAATATCTAAAAGCATTCCTTGTGCACCTTCAAATAATACATTTTTATCTTCTTTTATCTTTTTATATACTACTACTGAAGTATCTTTTACAAAAGGTGCTATTTTTTCAGCATATTCACTATATTGACTATAAATTTCTGTAAAATCTAATGCTTCCCCACCTAATACATTTGTTATATATTTATTTTTAACTTCTAAATTGCTTTTTAGCTTTTCTTCAAAAACTTCTTTATTTATTAAATCACAAACTCTTATACCGCATCTTTCAAATTTATCAGTATAACAAGGACCTATTCCTTTACCTGTTGTTCCTATATCATTTTTTCCTCTTGCAAGTTCTTTTAATTTATCTAAAATCTTATGATATGGCATTATTATATGAGCTCTATCACTTATAAGTAATTTCTCTGGAGTTACTCTTATGCCTTCTCTTTCTAAATATTCTATTTCATCAAATAAAGCTACTGGATCTACTACTACTCCATTACCTATTACATTTAATTTTTCATCATGTAATATTCCTGAAGGTATTAAATGAAGTTTATATTGTCTATCCTCAACTTCTACAGTATGCCCTGCATTGTTTCCACCTTGATATCTAACTATTACTTCAGCCTCTTCTGCTAAATAATCTGTCATTTTTCCTTTTCCTTCATCGCCCCATTGAGCTCCTAAAACAATAAATGCTGACATAAAATCGGCCTCCCTTTAAATACATTGCCTTATTTTGAATATTTTAATAATTTATTACATAGTTAATACTATCAAAGTAATTATTATTTTTCAAGCTTTTACGAATATTTATTTATTTTTTTACATTAAAATTCGCAAACATTCTTTTTATTAAATATTTATATTATATTTTTGTATTAAATTGTATTTTAAAACTTATTTTCACGAATATTATTTTAGATTATTTTAGATATAAAAAATGAGCTAGTATTTTCTAGCTCATTACATTGTTTTTGATTTTTCTGCACATTTCTCTACTGCACTAATTACTGCATTTCTAAAACCATTTCTTTCAAGTTCTAAAACTGCATCAATAGTTGTTCCACCTGGTGAACAAACAGAATCCTTAAGTTGTCCCGGGTGCTTTCCTGTCTCTAAGGCTAATTTAGCAGACCCTAATATACTTTGTTCTACTAGTTTATATGCCTTATCTCTTGGTATTCCTAACTTAACTCCTGCATCTGCCATTGCTTCTATAAACATAAATACATATGCTGGTGATGAACCACATAAAGCAATAAATGCATGAAAATCTTTTTCTTCTAATAGTTCATACTTACCAAAATAATTAAATAAAGAGCAAACTTCATGCAATTCTTCATCATTAATATATTTATTTTTACATATAGCTGACATACCTTCTCCAACTAAAGCAGGTGTATTTGGCATAGTTCTTATTAATTTTACTTCAAACGCAAAATACTCTTCCATTTGCTCTATAGTAACACCAGCCGCAATTGATACTATTATTGCTTCCTTACTTACTACATCTTTTATTTCTGTTATAACTTCCTTAAAGAAATGTGGCTTCACTGCTAAAAATATAATATTAGCTTTTTTTGCTACTTCTTTATTATCATTAGTTACATTTACTTCAAATTCTTTTTTTAATGCTTCTTTAGATTTTTCTGTTTTAACTGAAACAATTATATTTTCTCTTTTTATATCTTCACTATTTATAAGTGAGCCTAACATAGCCTTTCCCATGTTTCCGCATCCTATAAAACCAATTACATTATTCATATTAAACCATTTCTCCTATTCCTTTTATTCTGAATGAATTAAATCTAAATCAGCAAATTTAGAGTGAGCTCCAATCCATGCCATTTTAACTACTCCAACTGGACCATTTCTTTGTTTAGCTATAATACATTCACCAATATTCTTTTGCTCAGTTTCTTTATTATAGTATTCATCTCTATATAAAAACATAACCACATCTGCATCTTGCTCAATTGACCCTGACTCTCTTAAATCAGAAAGCATTGGTCTATGGTCAGCTCTCTGCTCCGGTGCACGAGATAGCTGTGATAGTGCTATTACAGGACATTCCATTTCCTTAGCAAGTGCCTTAATAGATCTAGAAATTTCAGATACTTCTTGTTGTCTATTATCACTACCTGAACTACCAGACATAAGTTGTAGATAGTCTATAAGAATCATATCAATTCCTTGCTCCATTTTAATCTTTCTGCACTTTGATCTCATTTCCATAACTGTAATACCAGCTGTATCATCTATGTAAATTTTAGCTTTTGAAAGTGGTCCTGTAGCACGAGCAATTCTTTCCCAATCATCATCTTCTAAATTACCTGTTCTAAGCTTTAACATATCAATATTAGCTTGAGAACATAAAAGTTTATATGCCAATTGTTCTTTAGACATTTCTAGTGAAAATATCACTACACTTTTTCCTTCTTTTAATGCTGCATTTTCTGCAATATTTAGTGAAAATGTAGTTTTCCCCATAGAAGGTCTTGCTGCAATAAGAACCATATCTCCTTTTTGGAACCCTGAAGTTTTAGCATCTAAATCTTTTATTCCAGAACCAACTCCAGTTATTTCTCCCTTATTATTAAAAAGCCTTTCGATTTCTAAGAAGCCTCTTTCTAGTACTGATGAAAGTGGCTCATATTCTTTTGAGCTTTTATTTTCTGATAAATCAAAAATTTTCTTTTGTGCAGTATCTAGTACTTTTTCAACATCACCACCATTATTGTAGCTTTCTTCAATAATAGATGTAGATGTCTTTATAAGCTTTCTTAAGGTTGATTTTTCTTCAACAATCTTTATATATGAACTTAAATTTGCCGTAGTTGGCACAGAAGCACTAAGCTCTGATATATATGTAACTCCACCAGCTTTTTCTAGCATATCAGCTGATTTAAGATGCTCTAATAATGTAACTAGATCAACAGCCATATCTCTTGCGTACATTCCCTTAATGGCCTTATATATTACCTTATGCCCATCTCTATAGAAATCTTCTTCTTCTAGATTTTCACATACCTTAGCTATAGATGTCTTATCAATTAACATCGCTCCAATAACAGACTGTTCTGCTTCGATACTTTGTGGTAAGCTTCTCATCATAGGTGCATCCATAAATAATTCTTCCCTCCAAATATTTTTTTGCAATAACACTATTATATAATATAATCTTAATGTTTTATACATTAAATTATTTGAGCTTAATTAATAATTTTTGAATAAAAAAACGAAGCATTAAGCTTCGTTTTTTTATTCAAATACTACTTCCATAAGCTCTTCAATATCGCTTATTGCTCTTACTTCTATATCATTAAGCCCTAATGGAATTTCTTTTTCATTATCCTTTGGTACAAGAACAAGCTTGATTCCTTTTCTTCTTGCTCCGTAAATCTTTTCAAAAATTCCTCCTACTGGCTTAACTTTTCCTCTTAATGAAATTTCACCAGTTATAGCTACATCTTGACGTATCTTTTTATTTAAAAGAGCACTTATAATACAAATAGTAATTGCTGCCCCTGCTGAAGGTCCATCTATCTGTCCTCCACCAATCACATTAACATGTATATCATATTCTTTAATATCTTTATCTGTTATTTTTCTTATAACTGATGCTGCATTAAATACTGAATCTTTTGCCATAGAACCTGCTGTGTCATTAAACTTAATTGTACCAGCACCTTTTTTCTTAGCATGGAATACAGTTGCTTCTATTTCTATTGTAGAACCTAAGAATCCACTTACTCCTAATCCATAAACATGACCTACTTCTCCATCTTCAAGGTTCTTTAATCTTTCAAAAGGAGTATATCTTCCTATAGATATTACTTGTTCAACATCCTTTAAAGAAATTATATTTTTATCTAATTCCTCTGTGTTATATAATGAATATCCATAAGCATCTGATAATATATTTACAGCTTTTCTACCTTCAATAGTATATTGGCTTATTAAATGTGCCACACCATCTTCTAGTGTTACTTCAAGCTTGTTAGCTGCATTATTAACTATTCCTTCAATGTCCTTTGATGATAATGGTTCAAAATATACTTCTGTACATCTTGATCTTAAAGCGGGATTAATTTGTCCCGGTTCTTTAGTTGTTGCCCCAATTAACACAAAGTCTGCTGGTGCTCCATTATCAAATAAGTATTTTATATATTTTGGAATGTTTTCATCATCTGGATCATAGTAAGATGATGAAAATTCAACTCTCTTATCTTCTAAAACTTTTAAAAGCTTGTTTTGTAGTATATCATCTAATTCTCCAATTTCATCAATGAATAATACTCCACCATGAGCTTCTGTAACTAATCCTGTCTTTGGCTCTGGTACTCCTATTTCAGCTAAATCTCTCTTACTTCCTTGATAAATTGGGTCATGTACTGAACCTAAAAGTGGATTTGTTATTTCTCTTGGGTCCCATCTTAAAGTAGTACCATCAACTTCAACAAATTTTGAATCTTCATCAAAAGGAGTAGCTTTTAATTTTTTTGCTGCTTCTAATGCAAGTCTTGCTGCTGATGTCTTTCCAACTCCTGGTGGACCATATAGAATTATATGTTGTGGATAAGGTGATGCCATTTTAGATAAAAGTGACTTAATAGCTCTTTCTTGCCCTACTATTTCTTCAAATGTTTCAGGTCTTAAAAGTGACATTACATTCTTATTTATCTTTTTAGCATCTAACGCTTCTAGCTTTTCAAGTTTGCTATTAGTTTTTGAGTTTTCAATACCTTTTTTCTTTTTTATGATAGATAATTTTATTTCATCCATAAATTTATCTTGTCTCTCAGCTAAGGCTTTTTCAACTTCTATTTCAATCTTATTTTGAACATATTTTTTAGCAATATTTTCTGATATCCAATATACTACATCTTCTAAAATCTCTACTGCTTCACTATCATTTGGAACTACCTTTGCTCCATTTCCATCTGATGCAATAACATTTAATGCATATATTCTTTCATTTATATCTGTGGAGTTAATATATTTTTGTAATTTAAACCTTACTGTTCTTGCTCTTATTGCACCTTCATCAAGAACATTTTTTAATATATCAAAAAATACATTTACTTTTGCTTCTAAAGGTAAATCACTATCTAATATATTTTTAAAATCTAATTTTTCATTAAATAAATCCAAATTTACTCCTCCTTATTGCTTAGGAACAATAACAACCTTCATCTTTGTTGAAACTTCTGGATATAATTTAACTTCAACATCATATGTTCCAGCAACCTTTATTGTACCTATAACAACTTTCTTTTTATCTATTGATAAATTGAATTTGCTGTTTATAGCTTCTGCAATATCTTTGTTAGTTATTGCACCAAATAATCTTCCACCATCTCCAGCTTTAACTTCAACGCTAACTTCTTTACCTTTTAATTCAGTTGCTAATTTTTGAGCTTCTTCTAATTCTGCAAGTTTTTTCTTTCTTTCATTTTCCTTCTTTAAATTAAGTACATGTAATTCATTAGTAGTTGCTTCTGTAGCTAATTTTTTAGGGAAAAGATAATTTCTTGCATATCCATCTGATGCCTCTATAACATCACCTTTCTTACCTAATTTTTTAATATCTTGTAATAATATAACTTTCATATTATACACCTATCCTTTTAAATTTTATTTTTATTATTTCAAATTTCTAGCTATAGATTCCTTAAGAAGGCTTACCGCTTCATTAATTTGCATATGTAGCTTAGCTCCAGCCATATTTATATGACCTCCGCCACCAATTTCTTCTAATACAATTTGCACATTTACATCTCCAATAGAGCGTCCGCTTATAGCAACACTTCCATTTGATTCACTTAAAACAAAACATACATCTATACCTGATATATTTAAAAGTTCATCTGCTGCTCTTGCAACAATTACTGTATTAGATGTAAAATTGGGGCACACAGCTATGGCAATATTATTTTCTATCTCTGCATTCTTAATAGTTTCAGCTATAATTAAATAATCTTCAAAACTATCAGCAAACATCTTTTTGACTTCTAAGGTATCTGCTCCTAATTCTCTTAAAAATGATGCTGCATCAAAAGTCCTAACACCAGATTTAAACTGAAATCCCTTTGTATCCATAACAATACCAGCTAAAAGTCCTTCTGCCTCTAAAGGCTTAATCATAGGCTTATTAAGTATATATTGTATTATCTCTGTAACCATTTCTGAAGTTGATGAAGCATACACTTCAATATAATTTAATAATGCACCTTCAATAATATCAGCACTTCTTCTATGATGATCTATAATTATCTTTCTATTAATTTTTTCAACTAAATCTATATTTTTAACATATCCTTTATTATGAACATCAACAATTATTAAAAGCGATTTATCATTTATATACTTTTCTGCTTCTTCACCAGTGATAAACATATTGTCATAAGTACTATCTTTTTTTAATTGTTCTAGATAGTATTCTATGGCATTAATATCTTGCTCCAATATTATATTGCAATTTTTTCCTAATTGCTTAATAGTTGTCCAAAGTCCTACAGATGCCCCTAAGCAATCCATATCTGGATTTTTGTGACCAATTATAAATACATTGCTACTTTCAAAAATTAATTCTTTAATAGCTTGAGATATAACTCTTGCTCTAACTCTAGTTCTTTTTTCTACTTCTCTTGTATTTCCACCAAAGAAATGAATCTTATCATTATTTTTTACAACGACTTGATCCCCACCTCTACCTAGGGCTAATTCCTTAGCAGTTACTGCAAAGTTATAATTTTCTTGAGGTGATACTCCCCCTCTTCCTATACCTATACTTAAAGTAACTTCTAACTTATTTCCTATATCAATGCTTGATATTTTTTCTAATATATCAAATTTGCAGTTTATTTCATCATTTATGTACTTATCTTGTACTGATAAAACATATTTATTTGATTCATATTTTACTATCATAGCCTTAAGCTTCTGCCCATATGTATTTATGGTTTTCTCCACTTCTGCCACAAGCATAGGTCTGTTATTTTCTTCTGTTCTTTCTAAAGCTTCTGATAAGTTATCTACTTCAATAAGCACTACACTTTCCTTAGTAGCATATAAGTCTCTTAAATTACTCACTTCAATAAAATAAACTATATATAAATTATCTTCATCATATTTTATTTGATTAGCATATACACTGTAAAATCCTTCTTTAATTTTAACTCGTTGCTTTAAATCCTTATCGCATTTCAATAATTTTTGTAAATCTAAATTTCTTGCTATAGATAAAATACTTTGTTCTTCTATATCTTGATTGCTTAATTCTTTTTTAAATTTCTTATTGCCCCATACAATTTCACCATTTTTATGTATTAAAGCAATTGGATATGACATATCTGAAATATTGTCATTTATATTAAGTTTTATTTTTGAAGTTATTAAACTTGCCTTATCATTTTCCTTATTTATATTTATAGTTTGATATAAAATAATAGATAGCAGTATTACGAGAAAAATAATTGCTAGGAAAAAATTATATGTGCAGAAAGAAATAGTACTTATTAAAACTATTGCAACACATATTAAAAAAATATCATACTTTTGTAGCTTTTCTTTCATTGAAAGTCTCCTAATTTTATATTAATACCTTTTTTTAAGGTGATTTTGAAGCTTACTTAGATTTTTCCCCTCTTTTTCATATGAATGGCCTTCATTTATCCCAATTTTTAATTTTTTGCTCATTTCATCATCTACTTGATTGCAGTTATACCCTAATCTTTGTGCTAATACATATAATATTAAAATAGCTCCAGAGATGCAATTTAGAATAGCATCTTGAGCTGCATTACTTCCTCTTACCAAAAGAGAATATAAATCACCTATTATACATAATAAATTTGCTTTAAGCTCTTCTATAATTTTCATATTAGCCATAATATTTAAATTTTCTTTTCTCACAATTTCCTCCTCCCCTTTTTATACCCTTGTATATTTATTTTAATAATATTTTATAATTTATGCAACTAAATAGGTTTTCATATAACATATTTTGTAAACACCTTATTTTTCGCAAAAAATAAAAGCCCCTGAAAAATCAGGGACTCCTAAATTTATTACTATTCAGTTGTGAATGGTAATAAAGCTATATTTCTTGATCTCTTTATTGAAGAAGTTAATTCTCTTTGGTGCTTAGCACAAGTTCCAGAAATTCTTCTTGGAAGAATCTTACCTCTTTCAGTAACGAATTTTCTTAATTTGTTAACATCTTTGTAATCTATTGATTCAGCTTTGTCAACACAGAAAGCACATACTTTTCTCTTAGATCTTCTCATTTTTCCGTTTCTTTTCATTTCTCTCATCTGTCTTACCTCCTTTTTAATAAAATTAGATATTTACTTAAAATGGCATATCTCCATCATCTACTGGAGTCATGTCATTATCAAATCCCATTCCGCCAAATACATCATCAGCAGAATGTGAATAGTCAGAACCGCCACCGTTGAATGAACTACTGTTATTGCTATTACCTCTTGATAAGAATGATACACCGTTAAATGTATCAGCAACAACTTCAGTTACATATCTCTTAGTGCCATCTTTTGCATCATAAGATCTAGTTGTAATTCTACCGCTTATAGCAATTTGACTACCTTTGCTCATGTATTGAGCAGTGTTTTCAGCTTGCTTTCCCCATATTACTACAGGAATAAAATCAGCAGATTTTTCACCAGTCTTACTGTTGTAATTATCAATTGCTAATGTTAAGGTGGTAACAGCAGTTCCATTACCAGGAGTATATCTTAGCTCTGGATCTTTTGTTAATCTTCCTATAAGTATTACCTTATTCATTTAAAACACCACCTAATTAGTTTTCTTGTTTAACAACAATATGTCTTATAACACCATCAGTAATTCTGAATACTCTATCTAATTCTTTTGGTAATTCAGTGTTAGCTTCAAAGTTTATTAAAGTATAGAAACCTTCGTTAACTTTTGCAATTTCGTAAGCAAGTTTTCTCTTACCCCAGAAATCTACGTTTTCGATAGTTCCTCCACCATTTTCTATAACACCTTTGAACTTTTCGATGTTAGCTTTAACAGCTTCTTCATCTAATGATGGGTGTAATATAAATATAGTTTCGTACTTTCTCATCATTTTCACCTCCTCCCCTCGGACTCACGGCTACACTTTGTGTAGCAGGGATTACAATTTAAAATTTTATCACTATAAATATTTATTTTCAAGTTTTTTTTATTTATTTTGATTTTATTTTATAACCTTTTTTGCTTCTTTTTGGAACTTTATCCTTGGAAGCATCACTATTCGCCCACAACCTACACATTTTATTTTAATATCAGCACCTAGTCTTATTATTTCAAATTCTTTACTACCACAAGGATGCTGCTTTTTCATTTCTACTATATCTCCAAGATCAAAATTATCTATCACTTTTTAGACTCCTTTTTACTATTTATCTTATTACTAAATATTCATTATTTTCTTTTTTATATATATTCTTATAAGATATATTTCCTTCACTTATAACTTTATTTACTGATTCTTCATCATCTAATCTTACACATAAGCCACAGCTTTGAGTTATTGAAGTTGGTGTAGGCATCATTCTAAATGATAATCCCATTTCTTTTACAGCTTTTTCTCCACTCATAGCATCCAATGTATTTTTAAATACTATTATATAATATTTCATATTTATTTCACTCCCTGATGGCATATTTACACTTTTTTAATAATCATAATATATTATACTTATTTTTCAATATATAAAAAATATTTTGCTATTGATTTTTTAAATTTTTATTCTATCATAATTTATAAAGGAAATTTTTTGATTTTTTATATTAATATACTTTAAGGAGTTTTTTCATGAATATTTATTTAGATAATGCTAGTACGTCTTTTCCTAAACCAAAAGCTGTATGTGATTCCATGTATAATTTTTTAACTAACATTGGTGGAAATAGTGGACGTTCTAATCATACTAATGCTTTAGAATCAAATAGATATATATTTGATGCTAGAGAAAATATAGCATCATTTTTTAATTTTCCTAAAATAGAAAATGTTATATTTACTAATAATATAACCTCATCACTTAATATCCTTATTAATGGCATATTAAAAAAAGAAGATCATGTAATCACATCTTCTATAGAACATAATTCTGTTATAAGACCTTTATGGAGCTTAAAAGAATCTCAAATTATCGATTTAGATATAGCAAAGGCAAATAATTTAGGAATACTTAGTGTAGAAGATATAAAGAAATTAATAAAACCAAATACAAAACTTATTGTTCTTACTCATGCTTCTAATGTCATAGGTACTATTCAACCTATAAAAGAAATAGGAAAACTTTGTAAAGAAAATAATATTTTCTTTATTTTAGATAGTGCTCAAAGTGCTGGTGTACTTCCAATAGACTTTTCAGAATTTAATTTAAGTGCTTTAGCTTTTACAGGTCACAAAAGTTTGTTTGGTCCACAAGGTATTGGCGGATTTATTATAAGTGATGAGCTTAATGAAATATGTAATCCATTTATCTTAGGTGGTACTGGTAGCCTTTCTCATGCACTAAATCAACCTGATTTTCTTCCTGATAAATTTGAATCTGGTACATTAAATATTCCAGGAATAGTTGGATTAAATGAAGGTATTAATTTTATTAAAAAAGAAAGTATTAAAAGCATATATGAACATAATAGCTATTTAAGAAAATATCTTATAGAAGAAATGCTTAATATTCCTAACTATAAAATATATGGTGATTTATCACCTGAAAGAGGAACTACTTGTATATCATTTTCACACGATAAGCTAGATATAAGCGAATTATCATACATATTAGATTCAGATTTTAAAGTAAGTAATAGAAGTGGACTTCACTGTTCTCCACTTGCTCATAAAACTATAGGCACATATCCTAATGGAACTGTAAGATTTAGTATTGGTTATTTCAATACTATTGAAGAAATGAAATATGTAATTAATAGCTTAGATAAAATTAATAAATTATATTAGAGATTATTTTTTAATGAATACTATACTCTTGTAATGCCAATAATCATAAATAATGAAATTGTTTTGTAATTATTTGCAGGAGGTAATAAATGGAAAACCCATATTGTATTGATGCTTTTTCTCCCACTTCAAGTTCGGAAATCAAAGCGTATTTCATCGAAAAACTAAAACCTATTATTGATGATGATAGAGACATAATTTTTTTATGTATTGGCACTGATCGAAGCACTGGCGATTCATTGGGCCCATTAATTGGCTATAAACTAAAGTCAATTATATCGAAAAATTTATATATATATGGTTCTTTAGAAAGTCCTATTCATGCAACTAATATATTAAATATACTAGATAAAATTAAAATTAATTTTAATAATCCATATATAGTTGCTATAGATGCAGCACTAGGCTCTGCACAAAATATTGGCAAAATTATTATTGATAATAAACCTCTTTCACCAGGAGCTGCATTTAATAAATCCATACCACTTATAGGAAATATGTCTATTAAAGGGATTGTAAATATTTCTAGTGGAATGGATTTTACATTATTGCAAAATACACGATTATATACTGTTATGACTTTAGCTGACTGCATTTCAAATGGTATAACCTTATTTTCTAAATCAATATAAAAAAACTGTATCAAAGCAAATAGCTTGATACAGTTTTTTTATATTCTATACTTCTTTACTCATTGCCTCATTTAAAACATGTATTTCTTCTTCTGACAATTCATATCTAGATATTCCCTTATCTATCGGTTTAGCATAAGTAGTACTATCTTGTCTACTATATATTCCTGTTAAAACAATACCATCATTATGTGAATCTAAAAGAGCAATAGAAAAGCTTAAATCACTTCCTACATCTTCAAAAGCCTTATATCTCATTATTGCAACTTTATTAACGCAACCTTTTAACGACTCTTCAAATCCAGTTATAGAATCTAATGATTTTCTTGAATTTTCTACGGCTTCTTCTATTTTGTCTAAATTACTATGTATAAGTTCTTCGATATTTCTTCCTTTAGACCCACGCATCATCTTTTTATATTTTTTATTAAGTTTACCTACTGATATCACCAATACTATTGTAATTAAAAATAACAATAGTGTAATTACTGCTAATCCTAAAACTATAAAAATCGAATATTCATTAATAATATTTAATATTTCATCCATCTTTTTATTTTCTCCCCTTCAATGTTTCACGTGAAACATTATAACTTAATTATATCTAATCTTCTTTGTAAATCCTCATATGAATAATATTCAATCTCTATTTTCCCTTTATTCTTTTTATTACTTATAGTTACCTTTGTTCCCAAGTACCCTTGTAACTTTTCAGTAATATCTTTGTAGTATGGATTTAATTTATCTTCAATTTCTTTTTTATCAGTGTTTACAATTTTCTTTTGTTTGCAGTCCTTTATAAACTTTTCAAGTTCACGCACTGATAATTTATCATCTATAACCTTTTGTGCTACTTCACACTGTAGCTTATCATCATTTATTGAAAGTAATACTCTTCCATGCCCCTCTGAAATTACACCTTCAATTAAATATTGCTTTACACCTTCTGAAAGATTTAATAATCTCATAGTATTAGTTATAGTAGTTCTTGATTTTCCTAACCTCTTACTTAATTCATCATGTGTCATATTAAATTCTGATATAAGGTTTTTATAAGCATTTGCTTCTTCAATTGAATTTAAATCTTGTCTTTGTATATTTTCAATTAAAGATATTTCCATAACCTGCTTATCAGTTAAATCCATGACTATTGACGGAACTTCTTTTATTCCTATAAGCTTAGCAGCTCTCCAACGTCTTTCTCCTGCAACAATAACATATTTGTTATCAAGTTTTCTTAAAATAATAGGTTGTATAATTCCGTTATGTTTAATGGATTCTGCCAATTCTAATATCTTTTCATCATCAAATAATTTTCTTGGCTGCTCATTATTATTCTTTATTAAGTTAATATCAATAAGCGCTACTCCATCTTTATTTTTATCATTATTACCATTAATATTTTTAGATACTTCTTCTGGAATTAAAGCACTTAATCCCTTGCCTAACCCAAATTTCTTGCTCATAAATATCACCTTTCTATTGTCTATCTAAAAATTCTTTTGTAAGCGCTTTATATGAATCAGCACCCTTACATTTCTCATCATATAGCATTATAGGAAGTCCGAAACTTGGTGCTTCTGCTAACCTAATATTTCTTGTAATTGTAGATTTATAGACTTTTTCTTTAAAGTAATTCTTAACTTCTGAATACACTTCATTACTTAAATTAGTTCTATAATCATACATAGTCATTAATACGCCTTCTGTATCCAAATCAGGATTTAAAGATTTTTTAATAAGTCCAATAGTATTCATTAATTGCCCAACCCCTTCTAATGCGTAATATTCACATTGTATTGGTACTAATACTGAATTTACAGCTGTTAAAGCATTTATTGTCAAGAATCCTAATGATGGTGGGCAATCTATAAAGATGTAGTCATATTGATCTTGTATAGTATTTATTTGTTCTAATAATATTGTTTCTCTATTTTCTTTATTTATTATTTCAACCTCGGCTCCAACTAATTCCATAGTAGCTGGTGCTATGTATAGGTTTTGTATTAATTCACTTTTTAATATAATATCCTTTAAAGGTACATTAGAAGTTAAAACATCATGCATAGAAAATTGTAAGTTTCTCTTATCTAAACCTAATCCACTTGTAGTATTTCCTTGGGGATCCATATCAATTGTTAATACTTTATATCCCTCCATGGCTAAACAAGCACATAAGTTAATATTAGTTGTAGTTTTCCCCACTCCACCTTTTTGATTAAAAATACATATCTTTTTCATAAAACTCCCTAATTATTGGGATTAATCCCCCCTCTCCTCTTTATATTATATATAGTTTTTTTACATAATAAAAGTATGACACTATAAAATTTTAGTAAAATGTTTCACGTGAAACATTGAAATTAATTTATATATTTTTTATTCATAATAAAAAAAGTGGATACTATTAGCACCCACTTATTACTCATTTTTAACTTTTGAAATGAATATAAAATTTAATAAAGTTTTTACTTTAATGGATTTTTATTTACTGTTCCAGCTTTTCTAGGATATTTTTTATTACATTCTTTAACTTTTAATATTTCAACTATATTATGTCTTAAATCTGTTCCTTCAATAGACACTTCTATTATATTTTTAAGTTCTCCACCTAATATCTTAATAGCAGCTTTTCCATTTTCAAGTTCTTCTTCTATAGCTGGTCCTTTTAAAGCAACAAAATGTCCATTTTTCTTTACATATGGTATACAAAATTCTGATAATACAGCCATATTAGCAACTGCTCTAGAAGTAGCCACATCAAATTTTTCTCTAAGTTCTGGATTTCTTGCTCCATCTTCTGCTCTAGAGTGAATTGTTGTAACATTAGTTAATCCTAATTCTTTAACTACTAGATTTAAAAAGTTAATTCTTTTATTTAATGAATCTAAAAGAGTTATTTTTGCATTTGGATGCATAATAGCTATAGGCATTCCAGGGAATCCTGCTCCTGTACCTACATCTATTATAGTATTTGCTTCTGCTATAGCTTTAGATTTAAATGCCTTTATACAATCAACAAAGTGTTTTTTTATAAATTCTTCGTCTTCTGTTATAGCTGTTAAATTTATCTTTTCATTCCATTCCTGAACAAGTCTCATATATTTAATAAATTGCTCATATTGTTTTTCACTTAATTCAAGATTAACATCATTAGCTGCTGTTTTTAATTCTTCAAAAAATATCATCTTTAGTCCTCCTTATTTCTTTTCTTACTTTGATTTTCTAAGTAAATTACTAAAACTGAAATATCAGCTGGAGAAACTCCTGAAATTCTTGAAGCTTGCCCCAAACTGACTGGGCTTAGCTGTTCGGATTTTTGAATAGCTTCTATTCTAAGTCCCTTAACATCATTGTAATTCATGTCTTCAGGTAATAACTTTTTCTCAAACTTTTTAAATTGGTTTACTTGAATCATTTGTGCCTCTATATATCCTTCATACTTAGCAATAATATTCATTTGTTCACCAATATCTTCTTTAAGTTCTGGTCTTTCTTTATCTAATGGTGCTAATGAGAAGTAATCAACCTCTGGTCTCTTGATTAATTCATACATATTTATAGGTTTTTTAAGTTCAGAAGATCCTAAGCTTACTAAGAACTCATTTACTTCTTTTTTATTTGTTATTTGTAAATTTTTAAGTCTTTCTATTTCATTTTCAACAGCTTTTTTTCTTTCTTGGAATCTTTCATATCTAGCATCTGAAACTAATCCTACATTTCTTCCTATTTCAGTTAATCTAAAATCAGCATTATCTTGTCTTAAAATTAATCTATATTCAGCTCTTGAAGTCATCATTCTATATGGTTCATTAGTTCCTTTAGTTACTAAGTCATCAATTAAAACTCCTGCATATCCATCAGAACGAGTTAAAATCATTGGATCTTTTCCTTGAACCTTAAGTGCTGCATTTATCCCTGCAACTAATCCTTGTGCAGCTGCTTCTTCATATCCTGAACTTCCGTTTAATTGTCCAGCTCCATATAATCCACTTATTGATTTAAATTCTAAAGTAGATTTAAGTTGAGTAGGATCTATTGAATCATATTCAATTGCATATGCTGTTCTCATTATTTCAACATTTTCTAATCCATCTAATGTTCTATACATTTGAACCTGTACTTCTTCTGGTAACGAAGATGACATACCAGCTACATACATTTCTAATGTATCTTCCCCTTCTGGTTCAATAAATATTTGATGTCTATTCTTATCAGGGAATTTCATTACTTTATCTTCTATAGATGGACAGTATCTTGGTCCTACCCCCTCGATAGATCCGTTATACATAGGAGATCTATCAATATTATCTCTTATTATGTTATGAGTTTCCTCATTTGTATAAGTTAACCAACAAGATACTTGTGGTCTGTCTATATTATCATGCATAAATGAAAATGGTATAATTTTATCATCACCTGGTTGCTCAACCATTTTAGAAAAATCAACAGATCTCATATTAACTCTTGCTGGAGTTCCTGTTTTAAATCTTCTTGTAGAAATCCCTAAATTCATTAAGCTTTCTGTTAATTCATTAGCTGCTGCTAATCCATTTGGACCACTGTTATATGTAGTTTCACCAATAATTATCTTAGCTCTTAAATATGTTCCTGTAGTAAGTACTACAGCTTTACATTTAAAGAATGCACCATTTCTTGTTAATACACCAACAACTTTTCCATCTTCAACTTCTATATCTATTACTTCTAATTGTCTTATATCTAAATTTTCTTGATTTTCTAAGACAGATTTCATTCTTTCTTGATATTTCTTTCTATCAGCTTGTGCTCTTAAAGAGTGTACTGCTGGTCCCTTTGATGTATTAAGCATTCTAGATTGAATAAATGTATGGTCTATGTTTATCCCCATTTCTCCACCTAGAGCATCTACTTCCCTTACTAAATGACCTTTAGCTGTTCCTCCTATGTTAGGATTACAAGGCATTAATCCTATTGAGTCTAAATTAATAGTACATACTAATGTTTTTAATCCCATTCTTGCTGAAGAAAGAGATGCTTCACAACCTGCATGACCTGCTCCAACAACAATTACATCATATTCCCCTGCATTATATCTGTATTTGTGCTTCATTTCTTATTTCTCCTACTTTCCTACACAGAAATCTCCAAAAATTTTATTTACTAAATCTTCTTCTAATTCATTACCTGTTATTTCATTCAATGCTTTTAAAGAAGACATAACATATATTGAAACTAAATCTAAGTATTCATTTCTTTGAACTCTAACTAATGCTTCTTCAGCATTTTCCAATGCTCTTATCAATGCCTGTTTATGTCTTGAATTAGAAATAATAAGACTTTCTGTTTCAATAGCTCCACTAAAGAATAAATCTTTTATATTTTTCTTAAGTTCATTTAAGCCCATTTCCTCTTTGGCAGATATTCTGATTATATTTTCAAAATCTTTTATATATTTTTCATCAAGCTTTTGTTCTAAATCAATTTTATTTAATATTAAAACTGTTTTCTTTTCTTTAACTTGCTCTATTATTTCTCTATCTTCATCACTTATTTCTCTTGATGAATCCATTACTAATAATATTAAATCAGCTTCTTCTAGTTTTTCCCTAGACCTTTCAACACCAATTTTTTCCACAATATCTTCTGTTTCTCTGATACCTGCTGTATCTATAATTTTTACAGGTACTCCATCTAAATTTATGTACTCTTCTATAATATCTCTAGTTGTACCAGCTATATCAGTAACTATTGCTCTCTTTTCTCTAAGAAGAGCATTTAATAAAGACGATTTTCCTACATTAGGCTTACCTACAATAGCTAAGCTTAAACCTTCTCTAATAATTTTACCTGCATCTGCTCCCTTAAGTAGCAATTTCATTTCTTCTATACCACTTTTTAAACTGTTTTCAACATTTTTAGGAATACTTGGATCTATTTCTTCATCATCCTCAGTAAAATCTACTGCAAATTCAACTAAAGCCATAACGTTTAACATATATTCTCTTAATTTATTAATATGTCTTGATAAATATCCAGAACTTTGCATTAAAGCAGATTTCATTGATAAATCTGTCTTAGCTCTTATAAGATCCATAACCGCTTCTGCTTGTGATAAATCAATTCTTCCATTTAAGAAAGCTCTTTTTGTAAATTCTCCTGGTTCAGCAATCCTTGCACCAGCTTTAATTATACTTTCTAAAACCTTATTTGTTGAAACTACTCCACCATGGCAGTTTATTTCAACTACATCTTCTGCTGTAAAGCTTCTAGGTCCTTTCATATAACTTATTATTACTTCATCTATAAGTTCATCACCATCATAAATATGCCCATATTTCATGGTGTATGATTTCATGTCCTTTATATCAGTTCCACTTTTAGCTCTAAATATCTTAGATACTATTTCTAATGCATTTTCGCCGGAAACTCTTATTATTGCAATTCCACCTTCACCAATAGGTGTAGCAATAGCACATATTGTATTAAAATCTCGCATCTATATTCCTCCCTAGAATATATTTTATTAATTATTATACCCTAAATTAGCTAATATTCATTTTACAAGACTATTTTATATAAGTCAAAAAACAAAAAAATAAAAAAGATGTCAATTTGACACCTTTTTTAACTATCTTTTAACACTTACAACTACTCTTCTAAATGGCTCTTCGCCTTCACTATAAGTACTTATATCATTATAATCCTTTAATGCAGAATGAATTATTCTTCTTTCATATGGATTCATTGGTTCTAATTTATAAGGTCTTCCAGATTTTTTAACCTTATATGCTGTCTTTTGTGCTACTCTTATTAAAGTTTCTTCTCTTTTCTGTCTATAGTTCTCCGTATCTAAAGAAACTCTAATATATTCATCTTTATTATTTTTATTAACAACTAAAGAAGTAAGATATTGTAAAGAATCTAGCGTTTCTCCCCTATATCCAATAACTAATCCCATTTTATCACCACTTATATTTATAAATAGTGCTTCTTTTTCTTCTTTAATTTTTAATTCTGCATTTATTCCCATTGCTTTTAATACGTCATCTAAAAACGCTCTAGCATCTTCTGCAGCATTTCTCTTAACAGTAACCTTTATTCTAGCTTGTTTTACACCTATAAAGCTTAAAAAACCTCTGCTAGCTTCATCAATTACTTCTACAGTTACTTTATCTTTATCAACCTTTAATTCATTTAAAGCAGTTTGTAAAGCTTCATCAACAGTTCTACCATTGACTTCTATTGTTTGCATAGTCTATTCACCACCTATAAGTATTAACTTATTTCTTTTTCTTTTTAGACTTTGGTGCATATACATTTTTTTCTGCTTCTAGTTTAGCTTTTTCTTCAGCTTTTTTCTTAGCTGGCAAATAATTAATAAAATATGTTTGAACTAATTGAATAAATCCTCCAATTATCCAGTAAATAACTAGTATTGGTTGGAATTGAAGTGCCATGAAGCCCATCATACCTGCCATAACTATGTTCATTGTTGCCATGTTCATTGGGCTATCTTCTGCATTCGCAGACATTGATTTACTTAATAATAATGATGGTATATACGTACTTAATGCAGCAAATATACCAAGTATTATTGAAGTAAAGTTAACCATACTTGTTGGCATAGCAAATACGTTATTTATAAATAAGAAAGATAAATCAGCCCCTTCTGTTGGCTGAATACTTCTAAATACGTAATATAAAGCAAATAATATAGGTAATGGTAATAATGAAGGAAGACATCCTCCAAACATACTTACATTATTTTCTTTCATTAATCTTGAAGTTTCTAATTGCATTTTTTGAGGATCATTAGCATATTTTGCTTGAATCTTCTTTAATTCAGGCTGTATTTCCTGCATTTTTGCATTTGACTTAGTAGATTTAATATTTAGTGGTAAAATCAGCAATCTTATTATTAATGTAAATATAAAAATTGCTAATACATAAGAAAGACCTTCTTTATTTTCAGGTATCCCTAAAGATACTATAAAATTATGCAATGCACTGAAAATTGCAGACATTCCGTTAACTATAGCACTCCACATTGAAAATAACCTCCTCTATTTTACAGGATCGTATCCCCCGTTTTTGTTAAAAGGATTACACCTTAAAATTCTTTTGATAGTCATATAACTCCCCTTGATAGAACCATATTTTTCTATTGCTTCCACAGCATATTGAGAACAAGATGGTACAAAAATACATCTAGCTGGTTTTGTTGGAGAGTAATATTTTTGATATAAATTTATTATTTGCAAAAGCATTTTTTTCATTATAAATATATTCCTGCCTTTTTAAATAAATTTTTCATAGCGCCTTCTACATCAGAATACTTCTTATCCTTTATAGCACTTCTTGCTACAAATACATAATCATATCCTGGCTTTAGCTCATGATAATTTAATCTATAGGCTTCATATATTAATCTCTTACTTCTACTTCTAACTACGCTATTACCTACTTTTTTACTAACAGATATCCCTAATTTATTATAAGAAAGGTTATTATCATCCTTATTTTTTTTATTAGAAAAAACATATAGTACCAATAGGTTATTAGCATAGGATTTTCCTCTTTTATAAACAAGTCTAAATTCTGCGTTTTTTCTTAATTTATATATCATAAGTAATATTATACGCTCCTTAATTATCTGCATATGCAGAAAAAGGCCACATCTGCGGCCCTTATGCTGTTAATTTTTTTCTACCTTTTTGTCTTCTTCTTCTAAGAACGTTTCTTCCTGATGCAGTAGACATTCTCTTTCTGAATCCGTGTTCTTTTTTTCTTTGTCTCTTTTTTGGTTGGTATGTCATGAACATTAACAATGCACCCCCTTTAAGCTAAATTTCTATAGTAAAAACTATATCTTCTTAAATTAAAATTTACCCTATTATTATATATACTTACCTTTTTCATGTCAATATGAATTAACTTATGTGGACTTGTTGATAAAGTTATCCACAGTTTTAAAAATTGTGGATAACTTATTGAAAATCCATATGTAAATATGATATTATTAACATAAGTGTGGATAAATTGTGGATAACTTAACTTATCCACAATTGTTGATATCTTTGTGTATAACTTGTTCAATTTTTTTATTATATTTTGTTATCCAGTATGTAGTATTGTTGAATTTGCTAGCTTTATGCACTTTTTTTTTCTTTAAAATTACATACATTATTATCTGTGGATAAATATATTACGATTAAGTTATCTACACTTTTATCCACATGTGGATAACTTTTATCCACATTATCCACAGAATGCTTGTCTCTGTGGATAATTCTGTGGATAACCTGTGGATAAATTGTTTATAATTTTTTTTGGAGGATAAGCTATATGGAAACTGATTTAAAAAAATTATGGGAAAATACCCTAAATATTATTAAAGGCGAAATGTCTGAAGTTAGTTTTAATACCTGGATTAAAAGTTGCGTTCCTATATCAATTTCATCCAATACTATTAAAATCAGTGTTCCTAATGTCTTCACTCAAGATATATTAGAAAAAAGATATAAAGATTTAGTAATAAACTCAATTTGTTCAGCTTGCTCTAAACAATATGATGTTGAATTTCTTACTGAATCAGAAATCCAAGAAGCCAATTCTAATCAAGAAATAGATTCAAACGAACAAAGCGATAAAGATTCAATGAACATTACTGTAAGTGATGAAATGTCAAGTACATTAAATCCTAAATATACATTTAATTCTTTTGTTATCGGTAACAGCAATAGATTTGCTCATGCTGCATCTTTAGCTGTTGCAGAATCTCCCGCAAAGGCATATAACCCTCTATTTATTTATGGAGGCGTTGGACTTGGAAAAACCCATTTAATGCATGCAATAGGTCATTACATACTTCAAGGAAACCCAAACGCAAAAGTCGTTTATGTTTCTTCTGAAAAATTTACTAACGAACTTATCAATTCCATTAAGGATGATAAAAATGAGGAATTTAGAAATAAATATAGAAATGTTGATGTTCTTTTAATTGATGATATTCAATTTATAGCTGGTAAAGAAAGAACACAAGAAGAATTCTTCCATACATTTAATACTCTACATGATGCTAATAAGCAGATAATTCTATCATCTGATAGACCACCAAAAGAAATCCCGACACTTGAAGATAGACTTCGTTCTAGATTTGAATGGGGATTGATAGCTGATATACAAGCACCTGATTTTGAAACTAGAATGGCCATATTAAAGAAAAAAGCTGATGTAGAAAAGTTAAACGTTGCAAATGAAGTTATGGTTTATATTGCTACAAAAATTAAATCTAATATAAGAGAGTTAGAAGGTGCACTAATAAGAATAGTTGCGTACTCTTCTCTAACAAATAGAGAAATTACCGTTGATTTAGCAACTGAAGCATTAAAAGATATTATTTCAAATAAGCAAAATAAAAATCTTACTGTTGATCTTATTCAAGATGTAATAGCAGCTTATTTTAACTTAAGGGTAGAAGATTTAAAGTCTCAAAGAAGAACAAGAAATATTGCATACCCAAGACAAATAGCAATGTATTTAAGCAGAAAGCTTACAGATATGTCTCTTCCAAAGATAGGTGAAGAATTTGGAGGACGTGATCATACAACAGTTATTCATGCGTATGAAAAGATTTCAGAAGGCTTAAAAAATGATGAAAGCTTACAACGTACGTTAGATGATATAACTAAAAAAATAACTCAAAAATAAAGTTATCCACAATTGTGGATAACTCCTGTGAATAACATGTGAATAACTTTGTGGATTTTTTTCACCTGTGGATAATGTGGATAAGTGTGCAGACTTATCCACAAGTTATCCACAGTTTTCACACCTTATAAACCTAGGAAACATCACTATCCACAAAGTTATCCACATTATCCACAGGCCCTACTACTACTACTATTATTATTATATATTATTATATATATATATTTATACACAAATCTATGTGCATAACTGTGCATAACTTTAGGAGGTTATCTTATGAATTTCATATGTTCAAAACAAAAATTACAAGAAGGTATTTCTATAGTTACTAAAGCTATAACTGGAAAAACTACTATGCCAATTTTAGAAGGTATTTACATAGAAGCTAATAGTGAAGGTTTAACACTTATTGGATCAGATATGGATGTAAGTATCGAAACTAAAGTTGAAGCAACAGTTACTACAGTTGGAAAAGTTGTATTAGATGCTAGATTATTTAGTGACATTATCAGAAAGCTACCAAATTCAGATGTAAAAATAGAAATAGCTGATAATGATTTAATACAAGTTACTTGTGAAAAGTCAGTATTTAACTTGGTATATATGAATCCAAGTGATTATCCTGTCTTACCAACAATAAACGAAGACTTAAAAGTTGAAGTTCCACAAAACATATTAAAAAATATGATTAAGGGTACTTCATTTGCAATTGCTCAAGATGAAGCAAGACCAATACTTCAAGGAATTCTTTTTGAAGTAAAAGATAAACAATTAAATCTAGTAGCATTAGATGGATATAGATTAGCTATAAGAAATGAACTTTTAGATATAGATAATGACATAGAAGTCGTAATTCCTGGAAAAACTTTAAATGAGGTATCTAAAATTTTAGAAGATAATTCAGACTTAGTTGAAATTACATTCACAAATAATCACATTTTATTTAATTTAAAAACTACAAAAGTAATTTCAAGATTACTAGAAGGTAAATTTGTAAATTATAATTCACTTTTACCTCAAGAGCATAAGTTAATTGTTAATGTTAAAAGACAAGAACTTCAAAATGGAATTGAAAGAGCATCTTTAATGGCTAAGGATGGAAATAGCAACTTAATTAAATTAGATGTACAAGAAGACATTCTAATAATCACTTCTAATTCTCAATTAGGAAAAGTAAGAGAAGAAGTTCTAATAAACCTACAAGGAGAGGGAGTTCAAATTGCATTTAACTCAAGATATTTATTAGATGTTCTTAAAAATATGGAAGAAGAAGAAATTATTATGGAAATGACATCAGGTATAACTCCTTGTGTGATAAAAGGAAGACACATGAATAATGCAAAATATTTAGTTTTACCTGTTAGATTAGTGAGATAGGAGAAAAAAATATGGAAGTAAAGATTCAAACTGAATTTATAAAATTAGATTCATTTTTAAAATTTTGTGGGGCAGCATCATTAGGTTCAGAAGCTAAAATGTATGTTTTAGATGAATTAGTAAAAGTAAATGGTGAAATTTGTACTCAAAGAGGAAAAAAATTATATAGAGGTGACATTGTAGAGTTTAATGGTGAAATTTTTAAA
>JAKSUK010000049.1 GCA_024409095.1 Clostridium sp. | reverse complement strand
AGATAAATGAAGATACCAAAATATCATATCTTTCTCAAATACAAGGAAGAACACTAAATGAGAATAATACAATACGTCAAGAATTCTTTGATGCTGGATTTGAAACTTCTGATGAAATTATATCATATATAGAAAGATATGGTTTTAATGAAGAAAAACTTGACCAAAAGATAACATCATTATCAGGTGGAGAAAAAAATATGCTTCAATTAGCTAAAATTTCTGATGATAATGCACATATGTTACTTCTTGATGAACCAACTAGTCACTTAGATACATATTCACAAATAGCCTTAGAAAGAGCTATCAAAAATTATAATGGTGCTGTAATCATGATTTCTCATGACTTCTATTCTATTGTTAATTGCATGGATTATGTTTTAATTATTGAAGATAAAACAATTAGAAGAATGCATATAAGAAACTTTAGAAAGATGATTTATGATAATCACTTTGATAAAGATTATTTAGAACTTGAAAAAAATAAAAAATCACTAGAGACAAAAATAGAATTAGCTTTAAAAGATAATGACTTTATACTTGCTAAAAATTTATGTGAAGAATTAGAAAAACAAGTTAAATTATTAAAAAAATAAATTAAATTATATTGTGGAGTTTTTTAATACATATTTTTTCTATAATAACATCACACAAACTGCTTATCATTAAATAATATATAATATAAATCTAATGATAGGAGATAATATACATGTCAAAAAGATATTGTGATATAAAATGTGATTGTTATAACCCATTTAATAATAGTAATGATTTACCTGATTTTAGTAATTCAACTTTTAATTCTTTAGTAATATTATTTTTATTTTTTGGTGGTGGATTTAGCCAAAGTAGCTTCTGGGGACCTTATAGACAAATTTATGGTTGTAGTGGTTTTAATTCTGATTGGTGTAGAAATGATCAATTTAATACTTTTAGATAATAAAGGTAATGTCTCAGAGACATTACCTTATCAATTTTACCAATATCTTTCTTCAGAAATCATATAAAGCAGTGCATTACAAATAGCTGCTGCTATATTGCTACCACCTTTTCTACCTTTTGCTATGATATATGGAATATCTGTATCCATTATAAGCTCTTTAGCTTCTACTACATTTACAAAGCCAACAGGTACACCAATAATCAGTTCTGGTTTAAATTTTCCTTCATTTATAAGTTCATAAAGTCTAACAAGTGCTGTTGGTGCATTTCCTATAGCAAAAATTATTGGTCTATCTAGTTCAGCAGCCTTATCCATAGAAGCTATTGCTCTAGTTGTCCCATTTTGTCTTGCTATTTCAGCAACCTCTTCATCTGCCATATAACAGATAACTTCACTATTTAATTTAGCTAAAACCTTTTTATTAATTCCTGATTTCCCCATGTTAGTATCTGTTACAATAACAGCCCCTTTTTTAGTTAAGGCTTCTATTCCTTTTTTAACAGCATCTTCTGAAAATGCTAGATTATTCACATAATCAAAATCTGCTGATGTATGAATACATCTTTTTATAACAAGCTCATTTTGAGAATTTAATTCTATTCCCATAGCCTCTAATTCATTACTTATTATTTCAAAACTTCTTTTTTCAATATCTAATGGTGCTATTTTTTCTATATTATGTTTTTTCATTATTTTTCTATTCCCCTTCTTGCTGCTATTCCTTCATCAAAAGGATGTTTTATCTTTTGTATTTCAGATATATAATTTGCCCTTTTTATAAGTTCTTCAGCTGGATTTCTTCCAGTTAATATTACTTCTAAGTTTTCAGGTTTATTATCTAAGAAATTAATTAAATCCTCTCTATCTAAAAGGTTTCTATTATAAGCTCCAATAACTTCATCTAAAATAAGCACATCACATTCACCATTAAAAGCTACATCTTTAGCCTTAGCAAAATTATTTAAATGTATTTTTTTAGATTTAGCTTTTTGCTCTTCTGTCATTCTAAAAGAAAAGAGATTTCCTTCTTTTCCTCTAATGATTTCAATATTAGGAATCAATTCTAAAGAATTTAATTCACTTGTATCTCTATTTTTTAAAAATTGCAATATGAAAACTTTAAAGCCTGCTCCTGCAGCTCTTATGGATAGCCCCAATGATGCTGTAGTTTTACCTTTGCCATCACCACAATAAATATGGATTAATCCCAATTTTCTTTTATCCATTTATTCCACTCTCCAAAATTTTATAAATAGCCTTCATGTCTAAACTATTTCTTATTCCATATGCAAGCTTATCATATTGTTCTTCTTTATATTTTTCAATATCGACTGTACTGATATTAGAATAACCTATTCCTTTAGTAATGCAAAGACTTTCAATAATAGCCTTTGATACTTCTTCCTTATCAAATATTCCATGAATATAGCTTCCATAAACATTTTCTTTATAAAGTCCATCATTTTTAATTACATCTTTACCATTTACATTATCTATAGTAACTAATTCTTCTTCATTAAAATCATAAATTGTTTGCCCCATATGAATTTCATATCCTTCAAATTCAACATAGCTTAAATTTGATAAAATGCCAGTTACCTCATTGAAGTTTCCACTTACTCTTGTTCTTATCTTTTCTTCTTCAAAGACAGTTTTAGTAGGAAGTAAGCCCATACCTAGCATAGTACCTCCACTTTCAACATTAAATGGATCTGATAATTCCATACCTAGCATTTGATATCCTCCACAAATACCAAATATAACTTTTCCTTTAGCTGATTGCTTTAAAATTTGTGCTTCTAAACCACACTCTCTTAGCCACTTTAAGTCTTCCATAGTATTCTTTGTACCTGGTAAGATTATCATATCTGGATCTTTTAAATCTTTAACTGATTTAACATATCTTAAGCTTACACCTGGTATATATTCAAAAGCATTAAAATCTGTAAAATTAGATATTCTAGGTAATCTAATAACAGCAATATCTATTAAATCTACAGTTCCCTTATTATTAAATTTTTCAGATAAGCTATCCTCGTCATCTATATCAATATCCATATAAGGAACTACACCTATTACAGGAGTTTTAGTTATTTCTTCAATCATATCAAGTCCAGGTTTTAATATATTAACATCACCTCTAAACTTATTTATGATTGTACCTTTAATCATCTTTCTTTCATCTTCTTCTAATAACATTAAAGTTCCTGCAATAGAAGCAAATACTCCTCCCCTATCAATATCACCTACAAGCAATACTGGTGAATTTACAAGCTTTGCCATACCCATATTAACAATATCATTTTCTTTTAAATTAATTTCTGCTGGGCTTCCTGCTCCTTCAATAACTATTATGTCATAGTCTTTAGCCAAATTGTTAAAGGACTCCATTATGTATGGAATTAATTCAGTTTTTTTCTTATAATAATCTCTAGCACTCATATTACCTAATACTTCACCATTTACTATAACTTGTGAACCTACATCATTAGTAGGTTTTAAAAGTATAGGATTCATATTAACTGTAGGTTCAATACCACAAGCTTCTGCTTGCATTACCTGTGCTCTTCCCATTTCTAATCCCTCTTTAGTGATAAAGGAATTTAAGGCCATATTTTGTGACTTAAAAGGTGCCACTTTATATCCATCTTGTTTAAATACTCTACAAAGCCCTGCTGTTACTAAGCTTTTTCCTGCATTAGACATAGTTCCTTGTACCATTATAACTTTTGCCATGATTAACATTCCTTTCTTCATTTTATAATGAAAATTTCTTCATTAAAGCTACAGCTTCTTTTCCATCAATTACTCCTAAATCCTCATGCTTATTAAATTTACTATTAAATAAAATAAATGGTTGTAAATCACCTCTATGACTTCCTGTTTTACAAAGAGTAGAATGATCGGAAGTAATAAGAATATTATATTCTTCGTTTATTTCTTTTAGTAAAGTCCCTATAATCTCTTGATCTATTTTTTTAATAAATTCTGACTTTTCTAATGGGTTCTTTCTATGAGAAGCTTCATCTGCACCATTTATATGAACAAGTATAAAATCATTGTCCTTCATAAGTTTTATAGTCAAATTAGCTTTTTCTTTTAAATTTGTATCTATATCTGCCGTTGCTTGCATCATTTTTGGAGTATCCATTTTCATTGCTATACAAATTCCTCTAACTATTTCAGTATGACATACACTAGCTGCTTTAATTTCATGCAAGGTATTAAAACTTGGTAAGTTCTCTTTCATAGATAAACCCCAAGGTAAAAAAGCATATTTTTTCTCTTTATTATTTAGCACATTGATACTTTGTGATACAAATTTCTGTAGTATTTTATTCATTGGTACTAAATCTTTAATATTTTTTCCTATATTTTGATGTGGAGGAAAGTCTGATATTTCATTTATATACTTTTTCTTAATTACTAGCAAATTCTTATAGGAACCCATATGATGCATTTTAATTATTCCACTTGTTAAACTCTTACGCATATCTAGTGCTAATTTATTATACTCATCCTTCTTTAAACTTCCCCCTGTAGATGAAGTTAATATTCCCTCCTTATCGAAAGAAACTAAATTACATCGCATAACAAATTCATCATCTTGTATCTGTATATTTTCTGATAAAGCTTCTAGATAAGCTCTACCTAATGGTATAGCTATTTTATCCTGCCCTAAAAGTGTCAATATACAGCAAAGACTATCAGCAGTAAACCCATCAGGACAAGTTTTAAATAATCCATATAATCCTTTAGATTTCATATACTTCATATGTTTAGGTGCTGCATATTCATAAGGTGTCATATTATCTAATTCTTTTAAGATATCATCATTCATACCATCAATGATAATCATTATATTTTTCATTACATGCCTCTAAATGATATTATTTCATTAATTAATCGCTCATTATCACTATGCTCTTTAATACATATCCTATAATAACCCTTGGTAAGTCCAACATAATTACTGCAATCCCTTATCATTATTCCTTTACTTTCCAAATATGCTTTTAACTCCTGACTATCATTATCCCTAAAAAATATGTAATTAGCTTTAGAACCATAAATTTTCATATTTAATTTTAGTAAAGCTTCTCTTAAATATTTACTTTCTTCTCTTATAATTTTTTCAGTTCTTTTTAAGTACTCTTTTTCTTTAAGAGCTTGCACTCCTGCTATTTGTGCTGGAATAGAAACAGCCCAAGGTTGAGAAGCAGATGCCATTTTATTTAATAGCATTTGATTACTACTTAATCCATAACCAAGTCTAAGTCCTGCCATGGCATATATTTTAGTAAAAGCTTTTAATATAAATAAGTTCTTATTTTCTTCTAAGAAATTTTTCATAGTATATTTATTAGGTTCTTCAATAAAATCATTAAAGCATTCATCAATTACCAACATAGCTTTTTTTTCTTTACATCTTATTAAAATCTTTTCTAATAGCTCTATTGAAACAAGTTCTCCTGTTGGATTATTAGGGTTACAAATAAACACCATATCAATTTCATCACTTATGCAATCTATAAAATCATCCTTTAAACAAAATACATCCTCTTCTTTTAAATAATGATATTGAACACTACATCCTACTGATGTTAATGCTTCTTCATATTCACTAAAGGTTGGCGCAAGAACAATTGCTTTTTTAGGATTTAAGGTATATACAAGCCTAAAAATAATATCTGCAGCTCCATTGCCTAAAATAATATATTCATTTTTTATATTTTCATTATCTGCTAAATCACTTTTAAGCTCTCTGCATAAAGGATCAGGATAATTAACCCAACTATCTATAGATTCAATTAAAGCTTCCTTAACTCTTTTTGGCATTCCTAATGGATTAATATTAGCAGAATAATCCAATGCTTCTTTTTTAAATTTTTCTTTATATGTATATATATCTCCACCATGGGTAAGTTTCATATTAAATCACATCCTAAACTATAAATTATTAAAGCATTAAAATTATGGTAGTTTTTATTATAGATATTATTACTATAGAAATAAAAGCTGTACAATATAAAAGTTTATTAGCTTTCTTAATATCATCATAACTTATTTCCCTTATATCATCACCTATAGTAGGTTTTTCATAAAGCTTACCAAAATAATATGCATTCCCTGCTAACTGGATGTCTAAAGCTCCAGCACAAACAGATTCAGTTTGTGCTGAATTAGGGCTTGCATGATTATATCTATCTCTCTTATAAATCTTAAAGGCATTTTTATAATTATATCTTAATAAGAAAGATGCCAAAATCATTTCATATGCTGAAATTCTTGCTGGAATATAATTTACAATATCATCTAACTTAGCTGCAAACCTTCCAAAATTTATATATTTATTATTTTTATAACCAATCATTGAATCCATTGTATTTATTGACTTATAAAAAAATCCCATAGGCGCACCACCAATAGCCATAAATATCATTGGTGCTATTATCCCATCAGAAGTATTTTCTGCTACAGTCTCCACCGCAGCTTTAGCCACTCCACTTAAGGATAAATTATTTGTATCCCTTCCAACAATCATTGAAACTGCTTTTCTAGAAGAAGATAAATCACCCTTTGCCAATTCATTATATACTTTCATACTTTCAACCTTTAATGATTTTGTTGCTAAAATCTGATAGCACATAATACTTTCTACAAATAGCGATAAATATATATGTATTGATCTTGTAACTAATATTATACCTAGAGGAATAACCGTTGAAATAAAAGTTATAACAATAGTAAGAATAATTCCTCCAATATATTCCACTATTTTACTTTTTGGCATAAGCTTTCTGATTACTTTTTCTATTATATTAATTAAATTTCCAATAAATCTTACTGGATGTGGCATCCAATAAGGGTCACCAAACACTAAATCTAATATGTATCCAATAACTAATGCTAGTAAAGAAATCGTCAATTTTAACCCTCCATATTATTAAACTGTTTTTTTATATAAAAATAACGCTTAGTAACCAAAAAGTTACTGAGCGTTATTATCTAATTCTTTTTTATATAGTATAAAAGTATACTATATGAATTATTAATAGTCAAAGATTAGTGTTATTTTATTCATTTTCATTCACACTATCTTCTTTATCCTCATTTTGTTCTTGGCTACTTTCTATGTTTTCTACTACTTCATCATTGACATCTTTAATAAGTTTTTCTCCACATTTTGAACAATAAACCACATTACTATATTGTTCTGCTCCACAATTATCACAAATTCTAATTCCCTTTAACAACTTAAGTTCTTTTTTCATTTCTTCTACTACTTGTAACGAATCTGTTATAGATGAGCAAATATCCTGTATTTCAGATACTTTATTTCTAGAATATAAAGAAAAATATTTCTTTCCTAGTTCAGTATATAATCCATTAATCTTCTTTTCTTCATCTTTTATCTTATTACTTATTTTACTTATCTCAGCTATTTCTTTAGTTTTTTTAACAGTTTCTTGTCCTACATTGGATATCTTTTTACCAAAATTACTAAAAAACTCTGTCATAAAATTTCTCCTATTTTAATCAATCTATTCATTGTAATTTTATTATTTTTTTATGCTTTTATTACTATATTTAACTGTAGAAATAAGTTTGATAATTTGAATTATTTTATTTCTCCTATAACCCTTACTTTCTTATTATTAATCCAAGTGCTTTTATCAATTTCAATAACATATCCTTGTCCATTTTTAACTTGCCAATTATAAAAATCTTGATGTGGATTAGAGTATTTATCTAAGATAGACATTATTGTTCCACCATGAACTATTAAAGCAACACCTTCTTCAGTAAGTGATTCATTTATTATTTCTTCAAAACATTTTTGGCATCTTATATTGAATTCTTCACGACTTTCTCCATTTGGTATATGGAAAGTTCCTCTACTAGCTAACCATCTTTGATAATCAATATTATCTTTTAATTCATCATAATTCTTATTTTCAAAATCTCCAAAATTTATTTCTCTTAAGTCATCTTTTAATATAATTTTTGCTTTAGGATATATCATTTTAGCTGACTCCATACATCTCTTCATTGGACTTGAATATACTTTATGTACTCTTGGATAAATTTCTTTTGATATAGAATCAAACAATGTATATATACCATTTAAAGAAAGACCTTCGTCTACAGTGCCTATATATTTTTTATTCTTATTTCCTTCAGTAAGTCCATGACGAATTAATGCAACATTTAAAGTTGAATTAAAACTTTTTTCTTCACTTTTATCATCAAGTGATATTTCATTTTTTATATTCACAGGTATACCAGCCATTACCCTAGTAACAATAGCTGCTTTCTTAGCAATTGTAGTACATGCTCTTCCTGTTTCTTCTCTCCAAATTCTTTCTTCTTTATCTAATGGTACAATTCCATAGCCAATTTCATTACTAATTATAATAATATCATTATTTTTTTTAAATAATTCCTCAAGAAAAGAATGTATATTTATATTATCTTTTAAAAGCCTCCTACATAATAAATGAAAATTATATAGTACCTTTTTATTTATATTGTTGTAATCACATTCTTCACCATTACAAACATCTTGTTTTGTCAGATTATTTTTATCTAACACGTATTTAAGCTTTCCTTGTGCCATTCCACCTATTATAAACTCTATCATGGTGCTCCTCCCAAAATAACCATAGCTATTAATAGTATAAGTTCTAACATTACTAAGAAATATCCAGCTAAATCACCAGTTATTCCTTTAAATTCATTATACGACATTTTTTTATACTTAACAAAACATAAAATTGCCAAAATTATTGTTGTAATTGCCAGTTTATAATTTATAAATATCATTATAGTAGAAATAATCACTATGTAAATAAACATACTTTTCTTTACAATTTCTTTTTGCGATGAATTAGAAAACATATATGCTAGCCCACTATTCTTTGAACACTTAAATGTCACAATTGCTAATGCACTTAAAGCTCTTGACAGCATAAATCCCAAAGATATAAAAATTATAGTTTCTATATTTATATTAATCTCTGTCCAAAATGAAAATATTGCTATAAAGTAAATTACACAATATATTAATGCAAAAGCACCAATGTGAGGATCTTTTAAAATTTCTAGCTTTCTTTCAGTATTTTGATGTGAGCTTCTAGCATCAACTGTATCACAAAATCCATCAATATGTATTCCTCCAGTTATAATAATTGGTATAATAGTAGCAATACCTGCAAATAAAATATTACCTACTCCTAATAATTTTGATATATACATCCATGTACCAACTACTATTCCTATAACAAATCCAACTAAAGGAAAAAAGCACATTGCATATTTCATATTTTCTTTTCTCCAATCAACATGAGGCATAGGAATTTTAGAGTACATTGAAAATGCAATTATCATTGATTCTAATATGGTTTTAATTTTAATCACCTCCAATTCTTTAAATTTTATGAGCATAATTATTTTATTCTTACTTCTATTCCATAAACTATTTCTACAACTTCATCAGCCATAAGTGATAATTCCTTATTTCCTTTTTGAATTCCTGGTTATTGTGTATTAGTACATGATTACTATGTTCTAAACCACGAACCAGCTTTGTTAAATTATTATTATTTTTATAAAGGACATCAATTGTATTCCCATC
>JAKSUK010000048.1 GCA_024409095.1 Clostridium sp. | reverse complement strand
TAAATTTCATAAAAAAGAAGCGAAATAAATAATTCCGCTTCTTAAATAATTTTATTTTTTAAATTCCATTATTACTTTAAATAAATCACCATCAACTTCTATTTTAAATATTCCATCTTGTAACTCTACAAAGCTTTTAGCAATTGCAAGTCCTAATCCTGATCCTTTAGTATTTCTTGATTCATCACCACGCACAAATCTTTCCACTATTTCATTTGGATTAAATTTAATTTCTTCTGCTGCCATATTCTTTATTATAACTTCTACTTTATCTTCACTATCTATAATATCTAAATATAATCTACTATTAGGCATAGCATATTTTGTTGCATTGATAATAATATTTTCAAAAGCTCTAAAAGTACGTTGACTATCTAACTTAAGAATTATCTTTTCTTCTGGAAAATTACTCTTTACTACTAAAGAAGCTTCCTTAAGCTTATCATCAAGTTCAAATAATGTCTGCTTCATCAAAGAAATAATTTCAACTTCTTCAATATTTAAAGTTATACTTCCACTACTAGCTTTGCTCATTTCAAATAAATCTTCAATAAGTTCTTGAAGCCTTTGTGATTTTCTATCCACAATATCTAAATACTGTTTACGTTTTTCTTCACTTAAATTTTTATCTTTTAATAAATCAATATAAGTTATTATTCCTGTAAGTGGAGTCTTCAAATCATGAGATACATTCGATATTAAATCTGTTTTCATTTTTTGGCTCTTTACTTCCTCTTCAACTGCCTTTTTAAATCCACCTTGAATTTTCTCTAAATTATCTTTAAATGGATTAAATAATCCTAAATCCTCTTCAATCTTTACATCAAGATTTCCTTCTGCTATTTCATTAGTAGCTTCTGTTAATCTATTATATTTTCCACTAATATCATCTACATATTTTCTTATAACTATAAATAATATTATTGAATAAATAATTACAAGTGGAATTCCAAAGAACCAAATTAAAGATAAACCTACTAATATTGCTGCATTTATTAATACAAGTATTAAAATATATTTGGTATTATTCTCATTTAAATTTATTTTAGTAACATAGCCTACAGTTCTCTTTACATATCTATATAGCCTAATTATTATTTTCCCTGCTATACTTCTATTCTTAAAGTATTCTTTAAATCCAATTTTAAATATTGATTTTATTACTATCATACCAAAGAATGCTACTGCAAAAATTCCAAACCAAACAATTATATTAATTATATTTATCATACTTTTTGATGCTATTTGATTTCCTAGCATAGGTAAATCATTTAAATATGATGCTCTTATCATATTTTGACATACTGCAACCCATAAGGTTATATCACATAATATAATAATACACCAAATTTCAAATGGTATTCTTAAAAGAATAAATTCTTTAACCCTCTTATAAGGGAATATTAATGCTATTAGTAATATTATTGATATAAAAATACCACTAATTATAGTTCCATAACTTTGATATCCATAATACGAATGGTAATCCATATTCCATGATAAGTCATCTGAATATACTAATTCATTTTGAGCAGCAAATACATATGTCATATTTTTAATAGGATTAATAATTCTAGATATTTCTTCATCAACAGTATATTTATAATCAGTCATTCTTGATGATAAAATATCTGTATCAGCTCCTTTTACATTACTTAAAGAAGCATTTCCATTTTCATCAAAATTAAGCACTGCAAAAAATCTATATTTATTCATATCGATTGCTGATAAATCTAAATCTTTATTATCTTTAACTGTAATAACATCACTAATATTACTTGTAGTTAATCCACTTTCCCTATCTAATGCAAAGTATTGCAAATTACTTAAGCTCCACTTTAAATTTGAAATCCACTGATTAAAATTTTCATTCAAACTATTATATATTTCATTTTTTTCTGACTCTTCTATACCTTCATAATAATAGTCCATACTATTTTTATCTATAAGTATATCTTTAGGTTCTTTAATTTCTTCACTATTTTTTTGCTTATTAATATTATAATTTAATGCATAACTAGATTGAGCTATACTTCTTACAAAATCATCATTATCAAAATAATTATATGATGTATCTTTAGCTAATTTACTTATATATGGATATGTTTTTAACATTCCTATTGCTGATATAAATAATATTAGTATTATAATTAAACTAGTTAAAATCTTATTTTCCTTTTTATTATTGCTTTTCAAGTTTGTATCCAACTCCCCACACCACCTTTAAATATTTTGGTTTTCTCGGATTAATTTCAATTTTTTCTCTTATATTTCTTATATGAACCATTATTGTATCTGTATTAATTGCATGTTCATTCCACACTCTTTCATAAATTTCTTCTGCTGAAAAAACTCTGCCTGGACTCTTTATAAGAAGTGTTAATATCTTAAACTCACTAGGTGTAACCTTTATTGTATTTCCATCTAATATTACTTCTTTTGTATCAATATTAAGCTCTAATCCACCTACTGAAAAAATATTTTTGTTTTCCTCTTCATTTTTTACCATATTTAAAAATCTAGAATACCTTCTTAAATGTGAATTTACCCTAGCAAGTAATTCTAAAGGTCTAAATGGCTTAGTAACATAATCATCTGCTCCTATATTAAGTCCCATTATTTTATCAACTTCTTCTGATTTAGCAGAAAGCATTATTACTGGAAAATCAAACTTTTCTCTAAGCTTCATTACAAATGTTATACCATCCATCTTTGGCATCATCACATCTACTATTGCTAAATGTATTTTTTCATTACTTAAAATCTCTAATCCTTCTACTCCATTTCCTGCTATTAATGTCTTGTATCCCTGATTATTTAAGTAAACTTCTATTGCTCTTGCTATATCAACTTCATCTTCAACTATCAAAATATTATACGAATTCATAAAACACCACCTCGATTAAAGCATTATTAGCTAACTTTATTATAATATAACATATTGCTTACTATCTTTTTCTTAGTACATTTATATAATAAAGAAAAAAACTTAAGAAAAAAGATATATATTTCTAAAGAAATTCTAAATATTATAACTTATAGATTAAATAGTTGCATTTGCAACTATTTTTGTCTATAATGTATAAGTATCTTTAATGAAATGAAAGGAACTTTTTTATGACAAATGATTCATGCCAATCTGTTGCTAAATATATATCTATTATCCATAGAACTGGAGCATCTTTTTTATCAAAGGAATTTAGTAAGTTTAACATTGGCTCTGGACAATATATGTATCTTATAAATCTTTATAGAAATGATGGCTTAAGTCAGGAAGAACTTACTGAAATATTAAATATTGATAAAGGCACTACTGCCAAATCAATAAAAAAGCTTGAAGCTGAAGGTCTTGTAGTAAAGATTAAAGATAAAAATGATAAGAGGATAAATAGAATTTATTTAACTCCTAAAGCATTAGAAATAAAAGATGAATTTTTATTATCTATTAATCTTTGGGAAAATATGCTCACTTCAAATTTAAGTAATATTGAAAAGGAACAAACATTACTACTTTTAAAAAAAATAACAAATAATATAATACAAAAATAGGAGGATTATTTATGCGTAATCAAAAACATCTAGGAGATGCACCTATTGGAAAGCTATTAATACAATATTCTGTTCCAGCTATAATTGGTATGCTAGTAAATGCCCTTTATAACATTGTTGACAGAATGTTTATTGGAAATATTCCATCTATAGGTTCTCTTGCAATTACAGGAGTAGGTATTACAATGCCTATTATGACGATAATTTTAGCTTTTGGTATGCTTATTGGTATAGGTACTACTGCTAATATATCTCTTAATTTAGGAAAAGGAAATAGAGCTACAGCTGAAAAACTTCTTGGAAATTCTTTAACATTAAGTATAATAGTTGGACTAGCTATTGCAGTATTAGGAACTATATTTTCAACTCCAATACTTAATATTTTTGGTGCTAGTGAAAGTACACTATTTTATGCTAAAGAATATATCAATATAATATTACTTGGATGTACATTTAATATACTTTCATTTGCTTTAAATAGTACTGTAAGAGCTGATGGAAATCCTAAAATGTCTTCAATGACAATGGTAATTGGCTGTGCAGCTAATATTGTACTAGATTATGTATTTATTTTTATACTTAACTTAGGAGTTAAAGGTGCTGCTCTTGCAACTATTATTTCACAAGCAATTACTTTCTTTTTAATTTTACATTACTATACAGCTGGTAACTCAAACTTAAAATTAAAAGTAGAAAATTTAAAGTTAGAAAAACATCTTATAGGTATGACTTTTGCTATTGGTATTGCTCCATTTGCAACTCAAATTTCAAACAGTTTAGTACAAGTTATAGCTAATAATGCACTAAAAACTTATGGTGGTGATTTAGCAATCGGTGCTATGACTGTAATAAGTTCATTAAATATAGTATTTATGATGCCTATCTTTGGTATAAACCAAGGATGTCAACCTATTATCGGTTTCAACTATGGTGCTAAAAAGTATGAAAGAGCTAAACAAACTTTCAAATATGCAACTATAGCAGCTTGTATAATATGTATAATTGGATTTACAGTAATTCAATGCTTCCCAACACAAATTATCAGCTTATTTAATAATGACCCTCAATTAACTAACTTAGCTATTAAAGGAATTAGAATTTACCTATTAATGATGCCAATAATAGGAATAAATATTGTTGCTACAAGTTATTATCAATCAATTGGTAAAGCTAAAACATCTATGTTTGTAAGTCTTTTAAGACAAGTAATTTTACTAATTCCATTTACAATAATATTACCTAAGTTTATTGATTTAGATGGTGTATGGGCTGCTGGAGCTTGTGCTGATTCACTTTCAGTTATCATAACACTTATATTACTTAAGAAAGAATTTAAACAACTTAATAATATGCACTTTGATCAACAAATAGCATAAAAAATAAGGGATAGCTTGGCTATCCCTTATTTTATTTAAACAATTATAAATTACATTGATTTGTGGAATGTTCTATTTATAACGTCTAATTGTTGTTCTCTTGTTAATTTAATGAAGTTAACAGCATATCCTGAAACTCTGATAGTTAATTGTGGATATTCTTCTGGATGATCCATAGCATCTAATAAAGTTTCTCTGTTAAATACATTAACATTTAAGTGATGAGCATCTTGTCCAAAATATCCATCCATCATAGCGCTTAAGTTAGTTATTCTGTCTTCAGCAGATTTTCCTAAAGCATCTGGTACTATTGAGAATGTATTTGAGATACCATCTTGTGAATGTTCATATGGTAATTTAGCAACTGAGTTTAATGAAGCTAAAGATCCACTGTTATCTCTTCCGTGCATTGGGTTAGCACCTGGAGCAAATGGTTCACCAGCTTTTCTACCACATGGAGTAGTACCAGTCTTCTTACCGTAAACAACGTTTGAAGTTATAGTTAATACTGATTGAGTGTGGTATGCATTTCTGTAAGTCTTGTTTTGTCTGATTTTCTTCATCATACTTTCAACTAAGTATACAGCAATTTCATCAACTCTATCGTCGTCGTTTCCGTATTTAGGGAAATCTCCTTCAACTTCGAAATCAACAGCTATTCCTTCTTCGTTTCTTATTGGCTTAACTTTAGCATATTTAATTGCTGATAATGAGTCTGCACAAACAGATAAACCAGCTATACCACAAGCCATTGTTCTAAATACGTCTCTATCATGTAAAGCCATTTGTAAGCTTTCATATGAGTATTTATCGTGCATGTAGTGAATTACATTTAAAGTGTTAACATAAAGGTTAGCTAACCAATCTGTCATTATTTCAAATTTCTCCATTACATCTTCGTAGTTTAAGTACTCATTATTGATTGGAGCTAATTTAGGTCCAACTTGCATTCCGTACTTTTCATCTCTACCACCGTTTATAGCGTATAATAAAGTTTTAGCTAAGTTAACTCTTGCACCGAAGAATTGCATTTGCTTACCAACTCTCATTGCAGATACACAACAAGCGATAGCGTAGTCATCTCCCCAGTATGGAGCCATTAAGTCATCATTTTCGTATTGAACTGAACTTGTGTCAATTGATACCTTAGAACAGAAATCTTTGAATCCTTGAGGTAATCTAGTTGACCATAAAACTGTTAAGTTTGGTTCTGGTGATGGTCCTAAAGTGTAAAGAGTGTTAAGTACTCTGAATGAGTTCTTAGTTACTAATGTTTTACCGTTTAATCCCATACCACCGATTGATTCAGTAACCCAAGTTGGATCTCCTGAGAATAAGTCATTGTATTCTGGAGTTCTTAAGAACTTAACTAATCTTAACTTCATTACGAAGTGGTCCATTATTTCTTGAGCTTCTTCTTCAGTGATAACACCGTTTTGTAAATCTCTTTCGATGTAGATGTCTATGAAAGTAGAAGTTCTACCTAATGACATAGCAGCACCGTTTTGTTGTTTTATAGCAGCTAAGAATCCAAAGTATAACCATTGAACAGCTTCTCTTGCATTTGAAGCTGGTCCAGATATATCTAATCCGTAAGCAGCAGCCATAGCTTTTAATTCTTTTAATGCAACGATTTGATCAGATAATTCTTCTCTTAATCTGATTATATCTTCATCAATTGTTGAAACTTCTAAAGATTTCTTTTGAGCTATTTTATCTTCGATTAATCTGTCAACTCCGTATAGAGCAACTCTTCTGTAATCACCTATGATTCTTCCTCTACCATAAGCATCTGGAAGACCAGTAATGATACCAGATTTTCTAGCTAATCTCATTTCATCTGTATAAGCATCGAAAACACCTTGGTTATGAGTTTTTCTGTATTTTGAGAATATTTCAGATATTCTTGCAGATACTTCATATCCGTAAGCTTTAGCAGCGTTTTCTGCCATTCTTATACCACCTTGAGGCATAACAGCTCTTTTTAAAGGTGCATCAGTTTGAACACCAACGATTTTTTCTAGTGCTTGATCTATATATCCTGGTGCATATTCGTTGATTCCTGAAACTGTTTCAGTATCTACGTCTAAAACTCCACCATTTTCTCTTTCTTTTTTAAATAATTCACTAACTTCAGCCCATAACTTATTAGTTGCTTCAGTAGCTCCAGCTAAGAAGCTATCGTCACCTTCATAAGCAGTATAATTTGTTTGGATAAAGTTTCTTACATCAATTTCTTTAGTCCAGTTACCTGGTTTAAAGTTATTCCATTCCTTCATCATGTTTAATCCCCTCTTTTTGTACACAAAATTTAACCATTGTTATACAATCTACTTGGAAAAAGTTCCTATTAGATAATAATAGTTGTTAAATAAAATATATCATTTTTATGAGGAAAATGCAATAGAAATTTAAACTATTCATAAATTAAGAAAAAAGCTTAAAAGCATTGAAAATACTAAGGTTATCCACAATGGAAAATAAAGTAAAATACTATTATTTAGAAGTTTGAATTTACTGAAAATTCAATAAAATTTTAAAAATTAAAAAGATTAAAATAAAAAAGATATTATTAGATAGCTAACAATATCTTTTTTAAGATTATATTTTAAATAATATCCCAGCTATTGCTCCTAAAAAAATATAGAAAATAGGATGCTTATTAAAATATTTCATTATAATTAAAATACCTAGCAATAGTAATGCAGATTTATAATTAATAATATCGAAAAATTTATTTGTTAAATTAAACTTTTCTATATTAAGTATAGAAATTTTAAATACAGCAAAACCAGCAGCAGCTATAAGTCCTGTAACAGCAGGTCTTAAACCATAAAATACTGATTCAACATAAGGGCTTTCCTTAAACTTATTTAAAATGTGTGCAATTATAATAATTATAATTATTGATGGGGTAATAAGTCCTATAGTAGCACAAATTCCTCCAAGAAATCCACCACCTTGATAACCTGCATACGTAGCCATATTTATACCAAGTGGACCAGGTGTAGATTGTGATATTGCAACCATATCAGCAATATCATCTGTAGTTATCCAAGAGTAGTGCCCACAAAGGTCATATAAGAAAGGAAGTGTAGCAAGTCCTCCACCTATAGCAAACAATCCTATTTTAAAGAATTCATAAAATAAAGTTATATAAATCATTATTTTTTACTCCTTATAAATTTTGATATTAATCCAATACTTGCAGCTGCAATTACTATGTAAATTGGTGATAAATTAATAAATGCTACCAATACAAATGCAATAATAGCAATTATTAGTGTTGTAGAGCTTTTAATAGATGTTTTGGCTAACTTCAATATAGCATTTATAATTAATCCAATAACAACTACACGTATTCCAGAAAAAGCATATTGTACAATTGTATAGTTTGCAAAGTTTTTTAATAATGCAGCAATAATCGTTATTATTATTAGAGAAGGAAAAACAACTCCTAAAGTTGCAACTATTGCACCAATTATTCCTTGAACTTTATAACCAATAAAAGTTGCTGTATTTACAGCAATTATGCCTGGTGTACATTGTCCTACAGCATAATAATCTAGAACCTCTTCTTCAGTAGCCCATTTTTTTTCTTCAACAATTTCTTTTTGAATCATTGGAAGCATAGCATAACCACCACCAAAGGTTAATCCTCCGATTCGGCAAAAAGTAAAGAATAAATCAATTAATACTTTCATTTAGATTCCTCCTATATACATAATATGTAATGAAAAAAATTGTAATAATATAATAGTACCATATTGGAAGCTATATTTAAGTACATTTATGCTTTTTCATATAAAACTCAAACTATAAATATAAGAGAAAAGTTGTAAAAAGTCAGCATTTTAATCATTATAAAAAATAAACGCTTATCGTACTATAATTATATAGAATAAAATTTGAATAGAGGTGAGCAATACATGAAAACAGTGAAGATAGAAAATAAAATTTTAAAAATATCAATGATAGGAGCATTATTTTTTGCACTATTTGGTATAGCTTGGGGATGAATTGCAGAATCTGAAATGATTATATTTGATGGATTATATTCATTTATTAGTTTAGCATTAACAATTTTGTCTTTATATATAAATAATTTTATGACTAAGAATGAATTAGATAAATATCCTTTTGGAAAATATATATTAGAACCTTTAGTTATATCTCTTAAATCATTTATAATAGCTGCAATGTGTTTATATTCTCTTATAGAAGCTATAAAAGATATATTGAGTGGAGGAAATAACGTAGAATATACTTCAGCATTAATATATTGTATTGTTTCAGTTGTAGGATGTGGTGGGATATATATTTTCATGAAGAAAAAAGGTGAAAGAATTTCTTCAGAAATGGTTAAAATTGAAGCAAGTCAATGGCTTATGGATACTTTATTAAGTGTTGGAGTATTAGTAGGATTTATAATAGCAATGATTCTTAGAAATACAAGATTTAGTGTAGTAAATTTATATATAGATCCATTAATGGTAATTATGGTATCAATTATATTTATAAAAATGCCAGTACAATCTTTTATAAATGCTTTTAAGGAAATATTATCTGTAAAAGCAAATGATGAAATAAATGATGATATATACTTAATTGTAAAAGAAATTGAAAAAGAATATAATTTTGAAGATTCAATATCAAGAGTATCAAAAATTGGTGGAGAGTTA
>JAKSUK010000047.1 GCA_024409095.1 Clostridium sp. | reverse complement strand
ATAACTGGAGATTATGATGTAAATAAATTAGGAAGCTACGTTATAACATATACTGCTACAGATAAGTATGGAAACACAACAACAGCAACTAGCACTCTAGAAGTAATTAATCAAAACGCACCAGTAATAACAGGTACTAATAAAGTAGTTCAAATAAAACAAGGTGAAAGCTTTGAACCAATAAAAGGAGTTGAAGCAGTTGACTTTGAAGGAAATAAATTACAAGTAAAAGTAACTGGAGATTACGATTTAACAAAGGTAGGAAGCTATGAAATAACATATACTGCTACAGATAAGTATGGAAACATAACAACAGCAACTACTACTCTAGAAGTAATTAATCAAGATGCACCAACAATAACAGGTGTTGAAAAAGCAATTACAATAAAACAAGGTGTAAACTTTGATCCAAAAGCAGGAGTTAATGCAGTTGACTTTGAAGGAAAGAAATTAGAAGTAAAGGTAACTGGAGATTACGATTTAACAAAGGTAGGAAGTTATGAAATAACATATACTGCTATAGATGAATTTGGAAATACAACAATAGAAGTTATGACTCTTACAGTAATTAATCAAGATGCACCAACAATAACAATTGATAATAAAGTAACTCAAATAAAGCAAGGTGAAAACTTTGATCCAAAAGCAGGAGTTACTGCAGTTGACTTTGAAGGAAATGAATTAGAAGTAACAGTAACTGGGGAGTATGATGTAACTAAAGTAGGAAGTTATGAAATAACATATACTGCTACAGATAAGTATGGAAATACAACAACAGTAACTAGTACTTTAGAAGTAGTAAAACAAGAATCACCAGTAATAACAGGTGCTAATAAAGTAATCCAAATAAGACAAGGTGAAAACTTCGATCCAAAAGCAGGAGTTGAAGCAGTTGACTTTGAAGGAAAGAAATTAGAACTAATTATAACTGGAGATTATGATGTAAATAAATTAGGAAGCTACGTTATAACATATACTGTTACAGATGAGTTTGGAAATACAACAACAGCAACTAATACTTTAGAAGTAGTAAAACAAGATGCACCAGTAATAACAGTTGATAATAAAGTAACTCAAATAATTGAAGGTGGAAGCTTTGATCCAAAAGCAGGAGTTAAAGCAGTTGATTTTGAAGGAAATGAATTAGAAGTAACAGTAACTGGGGAGTATGATGTAAATAAAGCAGGAACTTATGAAATAACATACACTGCTACAGATAAGTATGGAAATACAACAACAGCAACTAGTACTTTAGAGGTAATTAAACAAGAAACTCCTGTAGAAAATACTGAAACTGTAAATGTTGATAATGGTGAAAAAGTAGTATTTGACAAAAATAAGCCAAGTAATATAAAAATTGTTTCTTCAAAATTACAAAATAAAGACGTTGAATATATTTTAGTAAATGGAATAAAAGTTACTAAAACAGCAATAGAAGGAAAATTAAGCAGAAGTGTTGAAGAATACTTTACTACAAGTGATGGAGCTATAACTTTATCAGCAAAATTATTTGAAGATTTAAATTTAGATGTTAAAGAAAATTATACTATTGGTGTTGGATTTACAGATGGTAATGAAATTACTGAATTAGTTGAATTAGTTATGGTAGATAATACAGTTACTCCACCAGGTCAAAACAATGGAAATAATAATTCTAATACAAACGGTGGAAATAATAATAATACTAATAATGGAAACACTAATAACGGAAATAGTAATTCTACAACAAATAATAACAATAATAATAGTATCTCTAAGATACCTACTACAGGTGCTGCAGTTGCAAGTTCTATTATAGCTGGATTAGGAACAGTTATAGCTACTATTGGAGCATACATATTTAAGAAAAATAAATAAAATTTATAAGAAAAGTGCTTAAGTATTTATTTACTTAAGTGCTTTTTTTATAAATTAATTTTCTACTAAAATAGAATTATTGACATAATGAAAAAGAATAGTTAAAATACAAATAATAATTATTATCAATTAAGATATAAAGGATAAAGGTAGAAATTATGAAAAATATTTTAGAAATAAATGGATTAAAAGCAGAAAAGGGTACTAAGGTACAAGGATTTATAAATGTTTTAGATACTGATAAGAAAATACCAGTAACTCTTATTAATGGAGCAAAGGAAGGAAAAAGCCTTCTTATTACAGCTGGAGTTCATGGAGGAGAATATCCATGTATAAAAGCAGCTATAGAAATATCAAAAGAGATAAATCCAGCAGAAGTTAATGGAAAGATAGTGATTGTACATCCTGTAAATGTTGAAGGATTTTTTCAAAGAAGACCAGCAGTAGTACCAGAAGATAATAAAAATTTAAATAATATATTTCCAGGAAAAAAAGATGGAACAATAGCAGAAAAGATAGCTTATATGATAGTTAATGAAATGCAACAAAATGCTGACTTTCATTTAGATATACATGGAGGAGATTTAAATGAAGCATTGACTCCACATTTATATTATTCTGGAAAAGCAAAGCAAGAAATTATTGATAAAATTAAGGAAATGGCTAAAGTATTAGATGTTAAATATATGGTTAAATCTAATACTACTACAGGTGTTCATAGCTATGGCTCTATAAGTGGAATTCCAAGTATGCTTTTAGAACGTGGAGGAAAGGGTTTATGTCTTAATGAAGATGTTAAAGCTTATAAGAAAGATTTATATAGCATTTTAAATAAAATGCAAATATTAATAAGCAGAGAAGATTTAAAAGAAAAAATGCCTATAGATATTACAGAAGCAAACTATTTAGAAGCATTAAATGAAGGTTGTTGGACAAGCTTTGTAGAAGCAGGAGAACTTATTTCTAAAGGACAGATATTAGGAGAAGTTACAGATTTCTTTGGTAATGTAGTAGATAGATATTATGCAGAATTTGATGGAGTTGTTATGTATAACACGGTATCATTAGCAGTTACAAAGGATAGTCCTTTGGTAGCTTATGGAAAACTTTAATGAAAAAATCATACATGTTTATCGTGTATGATTTTTTTGAATAATTTATGAGAATATTGACAGTGATAAATATAAGGTATAAAATCTAAAAAGGTAAATGCAAATCATTTGCATTAAGAAATGGAGATTAATTTATGAAATTATTAAAGTATATCTTTAAGAGAGTTATAGGAGCAATACCAATTTTGATTATAATATCTTTTGTGTCATTTGGATTTATGAATTTAGCACCAGGGGATCCAGCAGAAGCAATACTTAGTTCACAAGGAATAGCTGTAACTTCAGAGGTTTTAGAAAATACTAGAATGGAAATGGGATTAGACAAACCATTTTTTTATCAATATTTAAACTGGATGAAAAATTGTTTAAAAGGGGATTTTGGAACTTCATATTCTACAGGATTATCTGTTAAACAAGAGCTGTTAGAACATTTACCATATACTATTATTTTGACATTTTCAGCTATGATTATAACTTTAATTGTATCAATTCCTCTTGGAATAATAGCAGCAATTAAAAAGGATAAATTTATAGACTATATAATAAGAACAATGAGTTTTATTGGAAACTCTATTCCAGGATTTTTTTTGGCATTAATATTATTATTAATATTTTCTTTAAAGCTAAGATGGTTTCCTATATTAAGTGAAAATGGTTTTAAGAGTATAATTTTACCTTCAATAACTTTATCGATTCCAATGATAAGTAAGTATATACGTCAAATAAGGGTTGTTGTTATAGAGGAACTAGAAAAGGATTATGTAAAAGGAGCTAGGTCTAGAGGAATAAGTGAACGAGGAATACTTTATTTTAATGTCCTTAAAAATATAACTATTACAATTATAACTTTAGTAGGTTTATCTATAGGATCACTAATGGGGGGGACAGCTGTAATTGAAGCTATATTTGTTTGGCCTGGAATTGGCAGTCTTGCATTAAATGCTATATCAAATAGAGATTATCCTGTTATTCAAGGATATGTTCTTTGGATGGCAGTAATTTTTGTGATAGTAAATTTAATTATAGATTTATTATATAAATTTATTGACCCAAGAATTAAACAATAGTTAGAAGAAAAACAAAATTTTTAATCATTTTAACATTAATAATAGTAGTCTTGGGAATAAGTTTACTAGCACCATATATAATACCGAATGATCCATATAAAACAGACTTACAAAATACATTAAAATCTCCAAGTTCAAAATTTTTATTTGGAACTGATACATTAGGAAGATGTGTATTTTCTAGAGTAGTATATGGTGGTTCTAGAACTATTTTTTCAGCACTTATAGTAGTTTCGTTAATGTTTGTGATTGGGAGCTTTATAGGAATTATAAGTGGATATATAGGTGGACTATTTGACAATATAGTAATGAGGATAGTTGATATATTTTTAGCATTTCCTAGTTTAGTGTTAGCAATTACTATTTCTGGGGTTCTAGGTGGAGGTATGGTTAATGCTATGATAGCTATAGGAGTTATTGGATGGACTAAATATGCTAGACTTGCAAGAAGTGAGGTTTTAGAGATAAAAGAAGAAACTTTTATAAAGGCAGCAAGGTTAAGTGGAAATAGTTCAATATATATTATTTTTAAACATATAATGCCTAATGTTTTAAGCACTCTTGTAGTTACAGCATCTTTAGATATTGGAACAACTATTATGGAAATGGCATCACTTTCTTTTTTAGGATTAAGTTCACCACTTCCTATACCAGAATGGGGAGCAATGATGAGTGAAGGAAAAAGTATGATTCAATTTGCACCATGGATAACAATAGCACCAGGTGGAGCAATTTTCATCGTTGTTATATTATTTAATCTTTTAGGAGATGCAGTTCATGATATGCTAGATCCTAAGCAAAAAGAATATTAAAAAGGAATAAAAAAATGAAAAAGATAAGAAATATAATAGCTTTAGGAATTTTAATGTGTTTTACTACATTAATAGGATGTAGTAGAAATAATGAGCATAGCACATGGGAAAGTAAGGAAGAATTAGTATTTGGAACAACAATTAGTACTAAGAGTTTAGATCCAGCACAAGGATATAGTGGATGGTTTACTGTAAGATATGGAATAGCAGAAACACTTTTTAAATTAGATGATACTATGAAGCCTATTCCATGGCTAGCAGAAGAATACGAAATACTTGATAGTGTTACATGGAAAATAAAGATAAAAGATAATATTTATTTTCAAAATGGAACAAAAATGACTGCTGAAAAAGTTAAAAAGTCTTTAGAGAGGGCAATTGAGTTAAATAGTAGAGCCAAATTAACTTTAAAGATAAAGGATATTCAAATAGACGGAAACTATTTAATTTTTAATATGGAAGAAAAACATCCTACATTAATAAATGATTTATGTGATCCTTTTGCAGCAATTATTGATGTAGATGGTACAGAAGTTCCTGATAGTAATCCAGTAGGCACAGGACCTTTTATAGTACAAAAGTTCAGTACCATAGGTTCAAGTTATTTAATTAAAAATAATAATTATTGGGATGGAACAGTAAAACTAAGTGGAATAAAAATTATTCCTATTAGTGATAGTGATACATTAGCAATGGCACTGCAATCAGGTGAAATTGATATTGCTCAAGGAATATCTACATCTCTTATAAAGTTACTAAAAGAAGATAGCGATTATAAATTAAGTAGTATAGATACATCAAGAGCAGTACTAATGTGCTTTAATGAAGGTAATAATAATTTAAGTAATAAAAATGTTAAAAAAGCAATTAATATGTTAATAAACAAAGATGAATATTCAAAAGTGCTTTTAAATGAAAATGCAACTCCAGCTGTAGGGCCATTTCCTAAAGGTAGTTCTTATGTAGATAATATAAATAATAATTTAAATTATAATAGAGAAGAGGCTATAAAAATACTTAAAAATGAAGGATATAGTGATACTAATAATGATGGTATCTTAGATAAGGAAGGAAAAGAATTAACTTTAAAATTAATTACATATTCTTCAAGGTCAGAATTACCAACAATAGCACAAGCACTTCAAGCTGATTTAAAAGAAGCAGGAATATTAGTATCAATTGAAATAGCCGAAAATATTTCAGATATAGTATCTAGTGGAAATTTTGATTTATGCTTATATTCAAATGTAACCTTATCTACTGGTGATTCTTTGTCTTATTTGAATAATGCCATGAGAAGTAATGGGGAATTGAATTATGGTAATTATAAAAATTTAGAAGTAGATATGCTTTTAGATAAAATGCAGATGGAATTTGATATAGAACAAAGAAATAATTTAGCAGAAGAAATAATTCAAAAAGTTTTAGATGATTATGCTTATAATTTTATAGCACATCTTAAAATGAGCTTTATAATGAAAAATAATGTGATAGGATTTACTGCACATCCTACAGATTATTATCAATTTAATAAAGATATATATATTCAGTAGGTGAAATAATGAAAGAGGTATTAAAAGTTAGAGACTTATCTACAAATAATAATGGTGTAGAAATATTAAAGAATATTTCATTTGAGATAAAAAAAGGTGAAATATTAGGTATAGTCGGAGAAAGTGGTAGTGGAAAAAGTACATTAATTAGAGCTTTAATACAAATGATGAATACTAGTGAAAGAATAACAAGTGGTGAAATCTTATTTAATGAAAGGAATCTTTTAGATTTAGATAATAAACAAATAAGAAAATTAAGAGGAAATAATATAGGGGTAATCTTTCAAAATCCAGGAGCAACATTAAATCCAATTAGAAAAATTGGAAAGCAATTTGTACAAACTATGAAGAGTCATATGGATATAAGTAAAAATGAAGCATTAGAAAAGGCAGCAAATATGCTTGAAAAAGTTAATTTAAAGGATAGCAAATGTATATTAAATAGCTATCCTTTTGAATTAAGTGGAGGAATGAAGCAAAGAGTTACTATAGCTTTATCAATGATTTTAGAACCTGAAATTTTAATAGCTGATGAACCTACTAGTGCATTAGATGTTACTGTACAGGCTCAAGTAGTAAAAGAAATGATGTCATTAAGAGATAATTTTGATACAAGTATAATAATAGTTACTCATAGTATGAGTGTTGTATCTCAAATGGTAGATAAGATAGCTGTTATGTATAATGGAAATATAGTGGAGTATGGTGATAAATGGGATATACTTAAAAATCCTAAGCACCCATATACAAAAGCCTTAATAGGTGCAGTTCCTAAGCTTGATGGAACTATGCCAAAGGGAATAAAAGGAAATCCACCATTATTTACAGAAAATATATCAGGATGTAGTTTTGCACCAAGATGTGATATATGCAGTGAATTATGTAAGAAAAATCGACAATATTTAAGAAGAATGTATGATGGAAGATACATAGCTTGTGATTATGTAGAAGATGTGGAGAAACAATATGGATAAAGTAATTTTACAATGTAATAATTTAAGAAAGACATATAAAAAGAAAGATCATGTTCATATTGCTTGTGATGATATAAATATTTATATAAAGCAAGGTGAATGCTTAGGTATAGTTGGAGAAAGTGGTAGTGGAAAAAGTACTTTAGCTAATGTAATTATGAATTTAGAGAAAGCTGATAGTGGTACAGTATTATTAAAGAATAAGGATATCACTAATGTAAAAAAGAATAAATTAAAAGAAGTCTATAAGGAAATACAAATGGTATTTCAAGATGCAATTGGGTCATTTAATCCAAGACTTACAATTGAAGAATCTATTATGGAGTATGTTTGTAATTTATGTTCTACAACAGAGGATGAGAAAAAGTATAAAGTGGATAACCTTTTGCAGATGGTAGGTTTACCAAAAGAATATAAATATAGATATCCTCATGAATTAAGTGGAGGACAATGTCAAAGAGCAGCTATTGCAAGAGCATTATCAGCTCATCCTAAGATATTAATTTGTGATGAAGCCACCAGTGCTTTAGATGTATCAGTTCAAGCTCAAGTAGTTGAATTATTAAAGGAAATGCAGGAGAAAATGAATATTTCATATTTATTTATTACACATGACTTAGCATTAGTAAGTAGTTTTTGTGATAGGGTAGCAGTTATGAAAAATGGAAAAATCGTAGAAGTAGGAGAAGCAAAAAATATTATTAATAATCCTCAAAATGAATATACGAAATTACTAATTAAATCAGCTTATTTATAAAATTAAAAGATAGCTTTCGCTATCTTTTAATTAATTTCTAATAAAGTTTGTTTGTACTTTTGCTTCTTTTTTAGGAATAGTGATGTTATTAGCTTCTCCAACTTTAATACATTTTAAAATCCAAGCCATATTTTTTCCTAGAGTTCGCATGATTTGCATACCTTCAAGGTCTTGTACTACCTCTTCTGGAGTATTACCATGAACCATGCACCAATATTGAGAAGAAATAAGTGGCATATTTGAAATGGTAAAATATTTATTTAATTGATCAAGTGTAGCTGTTGAACCAGCTCTACGGCAACTAGCTATAGCAGCACCAGGCTTATATTCAAAATGTTTTTTACCAGCATAGAAAGCTCTATCTAAAAAGCTTGTTATAGCACCAGAAGCAGCAGCGTAATGTACAGGAGATCCAAAAATAAATCCATCAGCTTCTTCAGCTTTTTTTAATGCAATATTTACAGTATCATCATTAAATACACATTTGCCAGATTGTGTTTTAGAACAATTACCACATCCAATGCAACCTCTTATAGGTTTGTTGCCAATGTGAAAAATTTCTGTATCTATATTTTCTTCATTAAGGGCTTTAGCAATTTCACATAATGCAGTATAAGTACATCCCTTTTCTTTTGGACTTCCATTAATAAGTAAAACTTTCATAATATCCTCATCTCCTTTAATTTTAATATCATTATTATTATACAAAATATGTAATAGGTAATAAACTTATAAAAGAAAAAATAATAGATGACATATGTATTTTGAAATGATACAATGACTATATTTATTAAATGTAGATACATTTAATAAATATTATAAATTAAAGAAGGTGGTGAAAACTATTGTCAATAGAAAATACTATTAGAGATAGACACTCTGTAAGAACCTATGAAAATATAGAAATATCTAAAGATAGTATAGATAAGATAGAAGATTTTATAGATAGTATGAAAAGTCCTTTTAAAAATAAAATAAAAATTAAATTAGTAAAACAAGGAGCTTCAGAAGAAAGCAAAAAGTTAGGAACATATGGAGTTATAAAAGGAGCAAGTTATTTTCTAGTAGCTGTATGTGAAGGAAATGAATTTGATTATACAGCTTTAGGATATGATTTAGAAAAAGTGGTGTTATATTGTACTTCATTGGGACTTGGAACATGTTGGATAGGTGGGACTTTTAATAAATCAAACTTTGCTAAAGCTGTAGGCTTAAAAGAAAAAGAAGTTCTTCCAATAATATGTTCATTAGGATATGAAGATGATAAGAAATCTTTTATTGCTTCAATGTTTGGAAAATCATCAGGGAAAAGGAAAAATTTTGAGGAAGTTTTTTTTTAAAATGATTTTAATACTGCTCTAACTAGAGAAGAAGCTGGAACATATGGAGAGATATTAGAAATGGTAAGGCTTGCACCATCAGCAGTTAATAAACAGCCATGGAGAATTGTAAAGGAAAATAATAATTATCATTTCTATATACATGGAAAAGGTAACTTTCCTAAAATAGATATAGGTATAGCTTTAAGCCATTTTCATTTGATGTGTAAAGAACTGAATTTAAGTGGAATGTTTAAGAAGCAAAAGCCTGAGATAGAAAGCAATTATGAATATATAATTTCTTGGATAGGATAATAATAAAAATAAATGATATGAGGTAATGTAGT
>JAKSUK010000046.1 GCA_024409095.1 Clostridium sp. | reverse complement strand
ATCAAGTAACAAATATGATAGTGAAAACCAAACCATCAAGAGTTGTTATGGAAGACTTGAATATTAAAGGGATGATGAAAAATAAGCATTTATCAAAATCTATCTCAGAACAATGTTTATATGACTTTAAAATGAAGATGAAGTACAAATGTGAATTTTATGGAATTGAATTTGTTGAAGCAGATAGGTATTATCCATCATCTAAATTATGTAGCTCATGTGGTTCTATTAAAAAAGATTTAAAATTTAAAGATAGAATATATAAATGTTCATGTGGTTTAAGTATAAATCGTGACCTTAATGCAAGTATTAATCTTAGTAGATATAAATTAGCAAGTTAATCACTTTAAAGATATTGCTAATATGTACCATGCGTTGTATGGGAATTTACGCCTTTGGAGTGTTATATCAAACTAAAGTAGTCTATGTTTAACAAGACAAAATAGGACACGTTGAATAAGGAATTAAACATATTTTATAAAGTTTTATAAGGTTTTGGCAACGGGAAGAAAAATTATGGCAGTGTTAAAGAATTTACAACCCGAATTAGTTTTTAAATATTTTGAAGAGATATCACAAATACCTAGAGGATCAGGTAATGAAAAAGGCATAAGTGATTATCTTTTAAATTTTGGAGAAAGTTTAGGTTTAGAAAGCATTCAAGATGAAGCTTTAAATATAATAATAAAGAAACCAGCTACTAAAGGATACGAAAATGCTCCAACAGTTATATTACAAGGGCATATGGATATGGTATGTGAAAAAAATAAAGGAACAGAGCATGACTTTGAAAAAGATCCTTTAAAATTAAGAATAGTAGATGATTATATATATGCTACTGATACAACTTTAGGAGCAGATAATGGTATAGCAGTTGCTTATGCAATGGCAATACTTGCATCAAATGATATTATGCACCCAGCATTAGAAGTTTTAATAACTACTGATGAAGAAACAGGAATGTCAGGAGCTATGGCTGTTTCACCAAAACATATAGATGGAAAGATATTAATAAACTTAGATAATGAAGAAGAAGGATATCTTTTAGTAAGCTGTGCTGGTGGTATAAGAACTAAAGGAAAGCTTCCAATAGCAAGAGAAGAAAGAACTAATGGAAAAGCTATTCAAATAAAGATATCTGGACTTAAGGGTGGGCACTCAGGAATGGATATCATTAAAGAAAGAGGAAATTCAAATAAGATTTTAGGAAGAATACTAAAAAATCTTTTAACAAATGTTGAATATTCTTTATGTGAAATGAATGGTGGCTCAAAAAATAATGCTATTCCAAGAGAAGCAGAAGCTATTATTATGGTAAATGATAATGATTTAGCAAAAGCTAAAGATTTAGCTTTAAATTTTGCTAATGTAATTAAAAATGAATTTAAGGCTCAAGATGCAGGTTTAAAGATAGATATACAAGAAGTTTCAGCAATATCTAGAGTATTTACAAAAGAAAGTACACAAAAGGCTGTTGATTTATTATATCTTTATCCATCAGGAATAAATAGTAAGAGTACGGAAATAGAAGGATTAGTAGAAAGTTCAACTAATTTAGGAATTTTAACAACTACTGAAGGCTTTGTAGAATATGACTCAGCAGTTAGAAGTTCAGTATCTTCATTAAAAGAAGAAATAGTTTTAAGAAGTAAAACTATAGTAGAGCTTTTAGGTGGAGAATTAGAGTGTAATGCAGGATATCCAGCATGGGAATATAACCCTAATTCAAAGATAAGAGAAATATGTCAATCTGTATACAAAGAAATGTATGATAAGGAAGCGGAAATTGTAGCTATCCATGCTGGTGTTGAATGTGGTTTATTTAATGAAAAATTAGGTAACTTAGATATGATAAGTTTTGGACCAAACTTATATGATGTTCATACACCGCAGGAACATATGAGTATTTCATCAGTTAAAAACTGCTATGAATACTTATTAGAAATTTTAAAGGCAATAAAAAGCAGTAACATAATTTAAAAGATGTTAGTATATCCACCAACAAAAAAGAATATATATTAAGTATAAAAATATAAGGGATGGTGGATGAAAAAATGAGATATACAAGATATAACTATAAGAAAAATAAGAATAATAATTTAGTTATGTTTATATTTAAATTAGTAGGTACTGTTGTAAGTGCAGGGATTTGTGGTATTGCACTAGCTTATGTAGCATTTAGTGTATTAACTAAAAATGATGTTATATCAGGAATAAGTACAGGTAATGAAAATCCAATACAGGTTAATAGCAATGATGTTACTAACTCTAAAAAAGGAAGCAATATGATTTCCAGCAATACCACTGTTTTTTATACTGTTCAATGCGGATATTTTTCTAATGAAAATAATGCTAAGCAGATATTAAGTTCAATAAATGGAAAGTATAGTGCATTTATATATGAGTCTGAAGATAAGTTTAGAGTTATATCAGGTATATATGAAAGTGATAAGGTAGAGCAAATAGTAAATGAATTAAAAAGCAGAAATATTGATTGTGCAAAGATTAGATTTTCATTTAATAATGATGATAAAGTAGAATATCAAATTGCTAGTATATGTGATGGGTATATACGACTTTTGGACACAGCTTTTAGTGATGATGTAAAATCAATTAATACAGATGATTTTAAAGATTGGACTAATAAATTAGAAAATGTATCTGAAGGGGAAAAAATTGATATATTAAATAATTTAAAGCAACATATTGCTGATTTAACATCAGAAATAAATAAAGAAAATGTAGCAACAGAAATGGAATATATTTATACTGTATTAGTGAATTTTAAGGATATATAAAATTAAATTTAAACTATGAAAAGATAAATATTAAAATATTATAAAAATTTATATATAAAGAGGAAAATGCTTGTTTGAACACATATAAAGTGATAAAATATAAAGGAAAATTTAAGGGGTAATAACAAGCGTTGGAATCTTTTTTATTTTACAAAAACTTATTTTTATTAAGTGATTAAAATAAGTTTAAATATGGAAAAATAATCAATGAAATATAGGATGTGAAGTTATGAAATATATTTTGGCATCCGCGTCTGAAAGAAGACAGGAACTATTAAAGAGAATAGTAGATGATTTTGATATTATAGTAAGTAAATTTGATGAAGAAGAAATTAAGTTTGATGACAATGTAGAAGAATACGTAATTAAAATAGCCGAAGGAAAAGCTCTAGAGGTATTATCAAGAACTAATGAAGATTGTATCATTATTGCAGCTGACACCATAGTTGTAAATGATGATAAAATATTAGGAAAACCTAAAGATGAAAAAGATGCATATGACATGCTTAAGAGTTTGAGTGGAAAAGTGCATAGGGTGTATTCAGGAGTTGTTGTTATTAACAGCAAGACAAGTAAAGTAAAAAAAGAATGTATTTTTACTGAAGTCAAGTTTAAGGCTTTGACTAATGAAGAAATATTGAATTACATATCTACAAAAGAACCGCTTGATAAAGCAGGAGCATATGGAATCCAAGGATTTGGAGGAGTTTTCGTTGAAAGAATTAATGGGTGTTATTATAATGTTGTAGGGCTTCCATTAAATTTATTAAATAATATTTTAGAAGAAATTAAATAGTTTTTAATGGCAATGGGGGGAATTATCTATAAAATAAATACTTAACTAATTAAGGAGAGATTTTATGGGTAATATAAAGATAAGTGACCTACCATTAAGCGAGCGTCCTATGGAAAAATTAATAAAGTATGGCGCTGATAGCTTAGGTAATGAGGAGCTTTTAGCTATATTATTAAGGACTGGAACCAAAGGCCAAAATGTTATTGAGTTAAGTACTAAATTGATATCAAATTTAGGCGGACTAGATAAAATATTGGATGTAAGTTATGAAGAAGTTAAAAAAATCAAAGGTATTAAAAATGTTAAGGCGTGTCAGGTAATGGCATTAAGTGAATTGTTTAGAAGGTTTAATACTTTAAGAAGTCAAAATGGTTTATTTAAAATCACAAGACCAAGTGAGGTAGTTAAGTTTCTTATGAATGAAATGAATGGTTTAAAGCAGGAAACACTAAAATTAATATTATTAGATACAAAAAATAATATTATAAGATCTAGGAATATTTTCGTAGGAACTTTAAATTCTTCTTTGATTCATCCAAGAGAAATTTTTAGAGAAGCTGTTAAATTTGGCAGTGCAAATATAATTATTTCTCATAATCACCCATCTGGTAATCCCGAACCTAGCAAAGAAGATATTAATGTTAGTATTAGAATAAAAGAGTGCGGAGAAATTATGGGAATTAGTCTTTTAGATCATATTATTATTGGTAGAAATAATTATACTAGTTTAAAAGAAAGAGGAATTATTTAAATATAGAAGATTGAAAGGGGAATTCAAATGGGATTTTTCAGTAGTAATAGAGACATGGGAATAGATTTAGGAACAGCAAATACTTTAGTATTTGTAAAAGGTAAAGGGATAGTATTAAGCGAACCATCAGTTGTAGCTATTAACAGCAATACTAAAAGACCATTAGCAGTTGGTACAGAAGCTAAGCTTATGATTGGTAGAACACCTGGGAATATAGTAGCAATAAGACCTTTAAAAGATGGAGTTATAGCTGATTTTGATGTTGCTCAAACAATGATAAAAAAGCTTATTGATAAAGTTGCAAATAAAAGTGCATTTACAAGCCCAAGAATAATAGTTTGCTATCCATCAGGTGTAACTGAGGTTGAAAGAAGAGCTATTGAAGAGGCAACTAGAAATGCTGGAGCAAGAGAAGTTGTATTAATGGAAGAACCAATGGCAGCAGCTATTGGAGCAGGACTTCCAGTAGGAGAACCAACAGGAAGTATGATAGTAGATATCGGTGGAGGTACTACAGAAGTTGCAATTATTTCTTTGGGTGGAATAGTAACAAGCAAATCATTAAGAGTTGCTGGTGATGAATTAGATCAATCAATCATTGCTTATGTTAAGAAAGAATTTAACTTAATGATAGGTGAAAGAACTGCTGAAGATATAAAAATGCAGTTAGGTTCGGCATACAAGATAGATGAAGAAAATGAATCATTAGAAATTAAAGGCCGTGATATGATTACTGGACTTCCAAAAGTGGTTACTATTACTGAAGAACAAGTAAGAGAAGCTTTAAAAGAACCAGTATATGCAATCATAGAATCAATTAAAACTACATTAGAAAAGACACCACCAGAACTTGCAGCAGATATAATTGAAAAAGGAATAATGCTAGCAGGTGGGGGAGCTTTATTAAAGGGATTAGATCAATTAATTAACTCTGAAACTAATATGCCAGTACACATAGCAGAATCACCACTTGACTGTGTTGTTTTAGGGGCTGGTAAGGCTTTAGAAAACTTTGATCAATTAAGCAAAACTCAAAGAGGTCAATAATGAAACCTTTTAAAAATAAACTGGCAGTAACTATAGTTTTACTGTCAGTTGCCTTTTGTGGCATGATTATATACAGTTTACAAAGTGATATAAATGGTGTATCTAGCAGTGTTAGCACAGTAGTTAGTCCCTTACAAAAAATAGTTTATAATATAAATAGCAGAGTAAAAGAAACTGTAGATTTCTTTTTAAACTTTTCAGAAGTTAAATTAGAAAATAAAGAACTAAAAGAAAAGAATACACAGCTTACAAATGAGTTAATTGAATATCAATCATTAAAAGATGAAGTGGAACGCTTAAGAGAAGCTTTAAATTTCACTGAATCTAAGAACAATTATAATTATGTAGGGGTAAATATAATTGGATATAGCGGAAATTCCTTATCAGATGGATATATAATAGATAAAGGTAGTGATAATGGAATAGCTAAAAATATGGTAGTAATAAGTTCTAAAGGTTTAGTTGGAAAAGTAACAAAAGTATCTAATAACTTTTCTATAGTTCAAAGTATTCTTAACGAGAATATTGCTGTTGCTGTAATGGATCAACAAGCAAGAGAAGCAGCAGGAATACTTCAAGGGTTAAGTGATAAGAAATATAGCAATATGGCTACAGTATATAATCTTCCAATAGATTCAGATGTTAAAGAAGGAGATGTTATTATAACATCAGGACTTGGTAAGATTTATCCAAAAGAGATACCAGTAGGTACTGTTGTATCAGTAGAGGAAGATAATGTTAAGGTTATGAAAAGTGCAGTAGTTGAGCCATTTGTTAATTTTAATGAATTAGAAGAATTGTTTGTAGTAATTCCTAATAGTAATATTGATGAAATTGAGTATGATTAGGAGGAAAATAAATGAAAAAGATAATTGTAATACTTATTTCAATTTTCCTTTTAGTTTTAGATAATTCACTGTTACCTAATTATCCTATATTTGGAAGTTATCCGAATTTTTTATTTATTTTTGCAATAGCCTATTCAATAGTATATGGAAAGAAAGAAGCAGTTTTTATTGGTGTAATTACTGGAATACTTCAAGATATATATTTTATAAAAGGATTTGGCATTAATTCTTTAAGTAATTTATTATTATGTTTTTTAGCTGCAAAAATAGGAGGAAATATTTTAAAGAAAAATAAACTTGCTCCAGTTTTATCTGTATTCATATTATCAATAATAAAGGGTATTTTCGTAGCTATAATATTAATGTTATTTAATCAAAGTGTAAATTATATTGCAGCTATTTTATCGGCACTTTACAACTCTATTATTATGATAATTGTTTATAATATAGTTTTAGCTACTTGCGATAAATATATGGATAGTGATAGATGGAGGTTTAAATGATAGTAAATAAACCAAAAAAGAAAAAGACCATATCAAGATATGCAGTATTATATATGATTATGGCAGTAATATTTGGAATGATATTATGTAAACTTTTATATCTTCAAGTATATAAATACGACGATTATAAGGAAAAAGCAGATACAAGTTCAACAAAATTTATATCAGAAAGTGCTCCAAGAGGAATAATTTATGATAGTGATGGAAATATTTTAGCTACTAGTCAGCAGACTTATGTACTTACTTATATGCAAACTACTGAATCAGCTAATGCAATATTTAGTACTTTAGATAAAGTTTTTAAAGTCCTTAGTGACAATGGAGAAAACTTTGAAGATGACCTTCTTTTAAAAGTTAATTCAGATGGACAATTCTATTTTGCATTCAAAAGTGATGATAGTGATGTAAAAGAAGCTACAGAACTTTTATTTAAAAGTGATAGAGGTTTAAGAGATGAAGTAATAGAGAAATTATATAAAAATCATGATGGTGATTTCACAGATGAAGAACTTGATAAAATAAATGCACAATTATTAGAAATATCACCAGAAGATACATTCTATTATTTAGTAGAATTATATGCAATGTATAAGATGCTTCTGCCAGAAGATTATACTACAGAAGAATATGATGCTATTATGGCTAAATATAAGGGTGTTGATGGAAAAACAATTACAAAAGATTTATTAGAGAAATATTCATTAGAAGATATAAGAAAATATATGGTAGTTAAAGATGCTATAAATCTTCAAAGTTATCAAGGATATAAATCAGTTACTATAGCAAGTGATATAACAAAGGATACAGCATTTGTATTTTATCAAATGTTAAATGAACTTCCAGGAATAGATGTTGATTTAGAGCCAGTTAGATATTATCCATATAATTCACTAGCTTCATCAATATTAGGTTATGTTTCTTCAATAACAAGTACTGAAGAAGAAATATATGAACTTAAAGGATATGATGTATCAACAGACTTAGTTGGAGCAGCTGGAGTTGAAGCAGCATTTGAAGAACAACTTAAAGGTAAAGATGGAGGAACTACTGTAAAGGTTAATTCAGAAGGTAGAACTACAGAAGAGTTATTTAAGCTTGAATCTTATGCAGGAAACAATATACATCTTACTATCGATAAAGATGTACAATATGCTGCTGAACAAGCACTGAAAGATACATTAGCTCGTGTCGATGCAAATGTAACTAATATAGATTACGGAAATGGTAGCTCTAATGCTACAAGAGGTTCTGTAGTTGCAATTGAAGTTGGTACAGGAAGAGTACTTGCCATGGCAAGCTATCCAACATACAATCCAAATGATTTTGCTACAGGACAATTAAGTAATGAATTATATAAGCAATATTTTTCACCAGATTATGAAGCTTTTGCTATAAATCATATAGCTAAAACTGGTGCAACAGCAAAACTTGATGAATTATTCCCATTAAATGAACATGGATTAAGAGAAGATACATATGACTTATATCCAAAAGCAATGTTTAATTACTCAACGCAAGCTCTTTTACCACCAGGATCTGTATTTAAGCCGTTAACTGCAATAGCAGGATTGATGGATGGAGTAATAAGTACTGGTACAACAGTAAATGATATAGGAGTATGGCAAGTTGGAAATTTAACTCAATATAACTTCCAAAAGAGAGGTAATGGGATTATTTCAGTAAGAGAAGCTTTAATGCATTCATCAAACTTCTTCTTTCATAATGTTGGTTACGAATTATATCTTAATAATGGTGGAAATTCTAATGATGAAGAAACTAGAGTGGCAGCATTAGATAGTATTGCTCATTATGCATATAAATTTGGACTTGGAGTTGCAGAAGGTGGAAATGCTTCTACAGGAATAGAGATAGAAGAAAATTTTGGGCAAACATATAACTTTAAATCATGGAAAAATAGAATAATTGATACACCTATGTATACATTAGTAGAAAGTTTACAATCTGGAAGTTATAATGGAAGCTTTTATTATGCACCATTAAATATTTCAAAAAATGCTACTGATACTGAAATATTAGCTAATGCAAAAGCAGAGCTAAAAGAGCAAATTAATAAAGCTTTAGAATTAGTAGGTACTAATGCACAACTTACAAATGCTGATGATTTTGCTAGTAAATTAATAGGCTATATAAAATCTATAATGGAAATTTCGGATGAATACAAAGCATCATTAGAAAATTATAATAGTAGTAGAAGTAATAAAACTAATATTGATGAGCAAGCAGATATAATAGCAAATGCAATAGCACAATATACTATAAGTGATATGAGCACTCAAATAGACACTTATGCAGAAATAGTTAAAGATGCTATAGGTCAAAGTATGAATGCTTTTACACCTCTACAATTAGCAAATTATGTTGCAACATTAGCAAGTGGTGGAACAAGATATAAGGTAATGCTTGTAGACCAAATTACAACACCAGATGGAGAATTGGTTGAAAAGTTTGAACCAGAAGTTGTTGATAAATTAGATATACCTGGTGAGTATTTACAAGCTGTAAAAGAAGGTATGAGAATGGTTAATACTTATAGTGGTAATGGTACAGCATATAATAGCTTTAATTCATTCCCAGTTGTAGTATCTGGTAAAACAGGTACAGCCGATTTAGGTAGTGAAGAAAACTATACAGTTACAGGAAGAAGACCATATGGTAACTATATTAGTTTTGCACCAGCAGAAAATCCACAAATAGCTATATTCTCAACTTTATATGATGGTAATAAAGGTAGTGAAGGTGCAACAATTCATTTAGCTATATATGAAGCATTCTTTAAGGAGTTATTAGAAAATAACCATTCAGATTATACTAAACGTTCAGAGAGCTATCAAAAATATGTAGCAAATGGATTAGAGGATAATAAGGAAAATGCAGATAATAGTGACAATGATAAATCAGAAGAAGAAAACAATAATTCTGAGGAAAACACTACAACTGAAAATACACAATAAACAAAATAGAGTTATCAAAATTCGATAACTCTATTTTGTTTAAAAAAGTCGTAGATAATAAGAAGAATACTAGAAATAAAGTAAAAACTATGTTAAAGTTAGGAGAATATATACGATATTATGTTATTAATTGTTGAGATATGGTATAATTATAATAAAAAGTC
>JAKSUK010000045.1 GCA_024409095.1 Clostridium sp. | reverse complement strand
CAATTGTTTTTTTAATTTAATTGAATAATCTTCTGTAATTTCCAAAAAAATAAAAGCTATACCTTCAAAGATATAACTTTTATTGACATATTTCTATTTCCATTTTAAAATTTCTATTTCATGCTTCTTTTTGTAATTAATTAGATAAGGTTTGCCTACTAAATCTAATAATGGCTTATCTGATAACGAATCAGAAAACATATATGAATTTTTAAAGTCAGCTTCTATATTCTTTTCTTTTAATATTGCTTTAAGTCTATGAACTTTTTCCTCACCCTTGCAGTTATTACCATCCATACTTCTTATAAACTTACCATTTTCAAATTTAAATCTTGTTCCAATAATTAAATCAACTTCATCTATTGCATAAAATTCTTTAATATAAAATTCTGGTGATGCTGAAATTAAAATTACCATATATCCTTCTTTTTTTAATTTTTTTATCATTTGTATAGCATCATTATAAAGTATGTTACTTAATCTATCATGGTAAAATTCTTTAGTTAAAATTGCTAAATCTTTTTCTTCTATATTTTCAATAAACTTTAAAAATGATTCTTTAACTCTTTTTTCATCATATATACCAACACCATACATTGCACCAGAATATAATGCTCTTGGTAAAAATTTAATATTTTTTATATCTCTACTTACTATATATCGGTAAAAATCCATTAATGTTTCTTTTCTTGTTATAGTATAATCTATATCAAATAAAGCTAATTTTTCCATAATATCTACCTTTCTTCAATCTACACTATAAAAAACTACGGTTAAAATCCGTAGTTTTTTATTTAAGTTTACTTACAAAAGATTTAATTCTATCTAATCCTTCATCTATTACTTTTACAGATGTTGCATAAGACAACCTTATATAATTTTCTAAACCAAAAGCTACTCCAGGTATTACAGCAACCTTTTCTTCTTCTAATAGTATTTTTGAAAAATCAATAGAATTATTTATCTTAATTCCATTAATGCTCTTACCAATAAAAGATTCTATATCAACCATAATATAAAAAGCTCCTTGAGGTTCTATAAATCTAACCTCATTTATCTCATTTAGCTTTTTTATCATAAAATTTCGTCTCTCTTCAAAAGCACACTTCATCATATTAATACTATCTTGTGGCCCTGTCAAAGCCTCTAATGCTGCATATTGTGATATTGAACATACATTAGAAGTCATATGGCTTTGAGTACTGCTCATTACCTTAGCTAATTCCTTTGATGATGCTGTATATCCAACTCTCCATCCTGTCATAGCATAAGTTTTTGATAATCCATTAATCACTATAGTTCTTTCATAAGCATCTTCTGATAAACTAGCAATACTTATATGCTCTTTACCATCATATATAAGCTTTTCATATATTTCATCTGAAATAATTATAAGATTATATTTTTTAGCTATTTCAGCTATTTTCATAAGTTCATCTCTATTATATACAATACCTGTTGGATTATGAGGTGAATTTACTAAAATTGCCTTAGTTTTATTTGTAATAGCCTTTTCTATTGCTTCTGCTGAAAATTTATAACCATCATTTTCATCACAATCAATTATAACAGGCACTCCGTCAGCTAATTTAATTAATTCCGTATAACTTACCCAGCAAGGATTTTGTAATATAACTTCATCATCCTTATTTAATATTCCTAAAAATACATTTGCAAGGCATTGCTTTGCTCCTGTTGAAACAACTATTTGTTCTTCATTATACTTAAGATTATTTTCATCTAAAAGTTTTTTACATATAGCAGTTCTTAATTCAACTATTCCAGATGTTTTTGTATATTTTGTGTATCCATCATTCATTGCTTTTATTGCTGCATCTATTATATTTTTAGGAGTATTAAAATCAGGCTCTCCTGCTGAAAAGCTCATTACATTTATTCCTTGTTTTTTTAACTCATTTGCTTTTCCTGTAATCTCTAAAGTTATTGATGGCGAAATACTTTTTGCTTTTTTAGATAAATCCATTTTTACTCTCCCACATTATTCTACTTAAAATTTTTCTTAAATTTATCTAGCATTATTTCATCTAGACCACAATTACCTATATTATTTTCATTATATGTGCTTCCACCATGAAAATCACTTCCTCCAGTAATTGTTAATTTATATTTCTTTGCTAAATTATAAAATTCATTACTATCCCTTTTATCATGGCTTGGGTGATATACTTCAATGCCATTAAGTCCAAAACATTTTAATTCTTTAATAATTTTTTCTAATTCCATACGCTTGTAAATTTGCCCCGGATGAGCAAGTACAGCTATACCACCAGCATTTTTTATTATATCAATGGCTTCTCTATATGATAATCTAAAACCTTTTTCATAACCAGGCTTACCTTTAATTAAAAAGCTCTGAAATGCCTGTTTATAGTTAGAAAAATATCCTTTCTCAACCATAGCATTAGCTATATGACTTCTTCCCAAAGTTTCATTATTATTTTTATACAACTCATCAATGTCTAACTCTATATCATATTCTTTTAAGTTATTTATTATTTTTTGTACTCTTTCTAACCTTTTATCATTCAATAGCTTAACACTTTTTATTAGCCTCTCATTATTTATATCAATATAATATCCCAAAATATGTAGTTCCATGTCATTATATTCTGCACTTAATTCAATTCCAGAAATAATTTCAATATCTCCAAAATTTTCTGCGTTAACATATTGTCCACCAATTGAATCATGATCTGTTATAGATATGCATTTCACACCGTTTTCCCTTGAAATTTTTATAATTTCTTCTGGAGTGTATGCACCATCTGAATAACTTGAATGAATATGTAAATCTGCATACTTCATTATTATACACCTTTTTCTTTTATTTAGAAAAAAGTGCCTATAAAAGGCACTTTAAATTATTGATCTGCTAATACTTCTTCGTAGTACTTAGAAACTTTTTCAAACTCATCTTCTTCTGGTACAGTTAACTCACCATTTTCTGATGATTTAAATAAGTATACTGAACTATCTTCTGGATTTTGAGCTAAAACATATTCTTCTTCTTCATATTCAAAAGCATCTACTATTGGACATGAAATAATATTTCCGTTATCATCTTCTAAATCTATTACAAAGTGTTCATGTTCGTGTTCTCCACATCCGCATCCACATGAATCATTTCCATGATTATCTCCGCATCCGCAGTTATCTCCACATCCACATTTATCTAATTCTTTTTCACTCATCTTTCTTCCTCCTAATATTAGTAGTCCTTATCATTTTACCCTTAAAATATAAAAATTAAAAGAATAATTTAAATTTTATTTACTCATTAATTTCTAAATTAACTTTTTTGCTTAATACATCATACCCTGTGTATGCTAAAGCTAAAGTTCCTATTACTAATCTTTCATGACCAAAATCTGTAATAGTAGCATCAGCTAAGTCCTTACTATGAGCTCTTATATAACATTGTGATATTCCAATCATAGGGTGTATTGTTGGTGTTATTTGACTAACATTACCAATATCACTTGAGCCAAAGCTTTCTCTTTCACCAATATCAGTTATGCCAAGTTCTCTTAAATTTTCATTAAAAGCTTCTGATAAATTCTCATTTGTAACTAAATCATCATAAGGAAGCTCATGCCTTTCCATAATTAATTCTGCTCCTGTCATAAGAGCTGCCCCTTCAGCTATTTTTTTAACTTTTTCAAGTAATCCTTCTAATGTTTTCTTTTTAGCTGCTCTAAAGTAGAACTGAGCTGTAGCTTCATCTGGAACTATATTAGCTGCTACTCCTCCATTTGTTATTATTCCATGCATTCTAACATCTGGAGTAACATGTTGACGTAATGCATCTATTCCATTGAAAAGTTGAATAACGCTATTTAAAGCATTTATTCCTTCATGTGGGCATGAAGCTGCATGAGCTGTTTTACCTTTGTACGTAAATTGAAGAGGATAAAGTGCTACTGATGTTCCACTTTTACATGTTTTTGCATCTGGATGTGCTATCATAGCTGCATCTAATTCATCAAAAACTCCTGCTTCTGCAAATATTACTTTTGCTCCATTTGTTTCTTCTGCTGGTGTTCCATAAACTATAATTTTTCCACCAACTTCATCTAATATTTTGCTTAATACAACACCAGCTCCAGCAGACATTGCAGCTATCATATTATGACCACAGCCATGTCCTATTTCAGGTAATGCATCATATTCACATAAGTATCCAACTGTTAATCCTGGTTTACTACTTTCATATGTTGCTCTAAATGCTGTTTTTAAACCTAGAAATTCTCTTTCAATTTTAAAATTATGTTCTTCTAAAAATGAAGTTACTTTTTCAACTGCTTTATACTCTTCATTTCCAAGCTCTGGATTTTCATATATATAATCACTTATCTGCCATAATTCATTTTTTATTTGTTGTCCAATTTCAAATAATTTATCTTTCACTGCTTATCCCTACTTTCTTTCTAGCTCCATCCCATTAAATGTCCTATTGTAATAAATAATATTGCTGATACAAATAGTATTGACTGTATAGGTATAATCCATTTTAACCATTTTGAATAAGGAACTCCAGCTATTCCTAAACATGCAAGTAATACACCTGAAGTTGGGAATAATGCATTTGAGAATCCATCTCCTAATTGGAATATTAATACTGTTAATTGTCTTGATATACCTATTAAATCTCCTAATGGTGCTAATATTGGAACTGTTAATGCAGCTTGACCTGATCCAGAGTTTACAAAGAAGTTTATAAACATTTGGATTGGGTACATTATCCATGCAGCAACTAATGCTGGTAGTCCACCTATAACTGAACTTAAAGCATTTAATGTTGTATCTATTATGCTAGAATTTTGAGCTAATATTACTATTCCTTTTGCAAAGCCTAACATAACAGCTGCTCCTACCATTCCTTTTGCACCTTCAATAAATGCTTCTGACATTTCATCTACATTTAATTTACCAAGTAATGCACTTAAAAATCCTGCGCCTACAAATACTGCAGCTATTTCAGGAATCCAGAAACCTTGTGATAAAACACCCCAAACAACTATACCTATAGATGCTGCTAAAGTTATTAAAATCATTTTATGTGCTAAAGTAAATTCTTCTTTTTCAGTATCAGTGTTTATTAAATTTTTACGTTTAACTTCATCACTTTCATAAACTAAACTTGACTTTGGATTTTTCTTTATTTTTGTTGCATAGAACATGATAAATAAAGCTCCAATTGTAGTAGTTGTAAACCATATTATTGTACGATATCCTACACCTGAAAAAGGTTGTAACTCTGCTATAGATTGTGCAACTCCAACTGTAAATGGATTAAGCATAGCTGATGAGAAACCTAATATACATGAAAAATAAGTTATTGCTACTGTAACAATGCTGTCATATCCTAATACTAACATAAGTGGTGATAATATTGTTACAAACGGTATAGCCTCTTCTGACATACCAAATACAGCTCCTCCAAGTGAAAATATAAATACCAAAATAGGTATTATTAAAATTTCTCTTCCTTTAAACTTCTTAACAACTCTTACTATACCAAAATCTATTGCTTTTGTTTTTGCAATTAAGCTAAATGCTCCACCAACAGCGAATAAGAATGCTATTATTTCAGCACCTTCAATTAAACCATTAACAGGTGCTTGTAAAAGCTCAAATATTCCTTGTGGAGTTCTTTCTACATATTTAAAAGAACCGTCTACAACAACAGTTTTTCCAGCTTCATTAACAACTTTATCATATTGTCCTGCTGGTACTAAATAAGTAGCTATAGCAACTAGAATCATTATCATAGTTATTATTGCTAATGTGTGTGGTACTTTAAAATTAGACCATCTTCCATTGCTTTTTTCATTTCTAATTTCCATTTTTTGCTCCCCCTATTTATAATAAATAAAGAAATAAAAAAAATCTTGAGCGATATCACTCAAGATTATATTCTTACATTAAAAATACATCTATATTATGATAGCCCTCCATAAATCTCTTTATGACAGTTTTATGCATATTATACATAAACCCAATATTGTAGTTTTAAAGCCTCCACTACATATTTCGGCAACATTTCCTTTCAACTTACATCATAGTGCTTTCCTCAGTAAGTTTACTATTAAACATTGCGACCTCTATCTTTATTTCTTTATTTTTTTTAATTATATATAATTTTTTTTTTAATGTAAAGAATAATTGTTAATTTTTTATATATTTATACTATTCTTTATTAGCAAGTTTCTTATAATTATTCAATCTTTCAATAGCATCTGCATGTGTCTTTTCAAATAATTGATTGGCTATTTCTGGGAATGATTTAGCAAGAGATGCATATCTTACTTCACCCATTAAAAATTCTTTAAAATCTCCCTTAGGTTCTTTAGAATCTAATATAAATGGGTTCTTTCCTTCAACTTTTAATGTTGGGTTATATCTATATAATGACCAATATCCACAATCAACAGCCCTTTTACCTTCTGCTTGAGAGTTTACCATACCTGCTTTAATTCCATGATTAATACATGGAGCATAAGCTATTATTAATGATGGTCCATCATAACTTTCAGCTTCTGCTATTGCTTTAAGTGTCTGATTTTTATCAGCACCCATACATATTTGAGCTACATATACATATCCATAGCTCATTGCCATCATACCTAAATCTTTCTTCTTAGTTCTCTTTCCTGATGCAGCAAATTTAGCTATTGCAGCAGTTGGAGTAGCCTTTGATGATTGTCCACCTGTATTTGAATAAACTTCTGTATCAAATACAAATATATTTACATTTTCTCCTGATGCTAAAACATGGTCAACTCCACCATATCCAATATCATAAGCCCAGCCATCTCCTCCAAAAATCCATTGAGATCTCTTAACGAAATATTCTTTATCCTTTAATATTTCTTGTGCTATAGGAGCTTCACAGCCTCTTAATGCAGCAATCATATCATCTGCTCTTTCTCTAGTTCTATCCGAACTATTCATTCCTTCAAGCCACGCTTTTAATACTTCTTTTACATCTTCAGATAATTCCTCTTCTAAAGCATTTTTAACGTTTTCTGCAATTCTACTTCTTATTGCTTCAACACCTAAGAACATACCTAAACCATATTCAGCATTATCTTCAAATAAAGAATTAGCCCATGCTGGTCCATGACCTTCTTGATTTACAGTGTATGGTGTTGCTGGAGCTGAACCACCCCAAATAGAAGAACATCCTGTAGCATTAGCTACCATCATTCTATCACCAAATAATTGAGTTATAAGTTTAGCATATGGAGTTTCTCCACACCCTGCACATGAACCTGAGAACTCAAGCAATGGTTGCTCAAATTGACTTCCCTTAACAGTATTCTTATTCATTGGGTTTTTCTTATTTTTAACATTTGCTATTGCATAATCCCAAGCTTCTATTTGGTCATGTTCAGTATCTTGTGGCTTCATTACTAATGCTTTTCCTGGAGCTGGACAAACTTCAGCACAGTTTCCACATCCTGTACAATCAAGTGGAGATATACCCAATGAATAAACATATGGTGTTTCACTCTTTAATGCTTTAGATTTAGCTATCTTCATACTTTCTGGTGCATTAAATTTTTCTTCTTCATTTAATAAGAAAGGTCTAATTGCAGCATGAGGACAAACAAATGCACATTGATTGCATTGAATACATTTATCTTCTTGCCATTCTGGAACATTAATAGCTATTCCTCTCTTTTCATATGCAGCAGTACCTGCCATAAAAGTACCATCTTCCATTCCATTTTTAATAAATGTTGAAACTGGAATACTGTCACCTTGCTGTCTATTCATTGGTTCAACTATTTCTTTAATAAACTCTGGAAGGTCAGTTGTAGCTGCAGCTTCATCATTTGAACTAGCTGTAGCCCATGAATCTGGTACATCTATTTTAACTATAGCTTGTAAACCTGCATCTATAGCAGCATTGTTCATATTTACAACTTTCTCACCCTTCTTAGCATAAGAAGTTACAACTGCTTCTTTTAAATATTTAATTGCATCTTCTACAGGAATTATATCTGCTATCTTAAAGAAAGCAGCTTGCATTATCATATTAATTCTTCCACCAAGACCTATTTCTTGTGCAATCTTAACTGCATTTAAAGTATAAAATGAAATATTATTGTTATAAATAAATTTTTTCATAGAAGCTGGTAATTTTTCTTCAATTTCCTCTTGAGCCCAAATAGTATTTAATAAAAAGCTTCCATTCTTCTTTAATCCTTCTAATACATCATATTTATACACATAAGATTGGTTATGGCATGCCACAAAATCAGCTTTATTTATTAAATATGGTGATTTAATTGGTTTCTTACCAAATCTTAAGTGAGATACTGTAATACCACCTGATTTTTTAGAATCATATGAAAAATAACCTTGAGCATACATATGTGTATGGTCACCTATTATTTTAATTGCACTTTTATTTGCACCTACAGTACCATCTGAGCCTAATCCCCAGAACTTACATGCTTTTGTTCCTTCTGGTGTAGCATCAATATCATCTGTAACATCTAAAGATGTATTTGTAACATCATCTATTATTCCAATAGTAAATCCATTTTTAGGTTCATTAGAACTTAAATTTGTATAAACTGCTGCTATATGAGATGGATTTGGATCCTTAGAACCTAAACCAAACCTTCCTCCAACTATTATTGGAGCATTTTGTTTTCCATAGAATGCTCTAACAACATCTAAATATAAAGGTTCTCCAATTGATCCTGGCTCTTTAGTCTTATCTAATACAGCAATTTTCTTAACTGTATCTGGAATAGCATTTAATAATCTTTCTATTGAAAATGGTCTATAAAGTCTTACCTTTACTAAACCAACTTTTTCTCCTTTAGTATTTAAATAATCAACAGTTTCCTCAGCAACATCTATTACTGAACCCATTGCAATAATTATTCTATCAGCATCTTCTGCTCCATAATAATCAAAACAATGATATTCTCTTCCTGTCAATTTAGTAATTTCAGACATATACTCTTCCACTACTACTGGAATATCTTCATAATACTTATTTACTGCTTCTCTAGTTTGGAAATATATATCAGGGTTTTGTGCTGTACCCCTAGTAACTGGATGATTTGGATTCATTGCCGTCTTTCTAAAGTTTTCTACAGCTTCCATATCAACTAACGGTGCTAATTCTTCTTGATTTAAAACTTCAATTTTTTGAATTTCATGTGATGTTCTAAATCCATCAAAAAAGTTTAAGAAAGGCATTCTTGTCTTTATTGCAGTTAAATGTGCAACTGCTGATAAATCCATGACTTCTTGTACTGACCCTTCAGCAATCATGGCAAATCCAGTTTGCCTTGTAGCCATAACATCTTGATGATCTCCAAATATATTTAATGATGATGTAGCTAATGCTCTAGCAGATACGTGGAAAACTCCTGGTAATCTTTCACCTGCTATTTTATACATATTTGGTATCATTAATAGTAAACCTTGAGATGCAGTATAAGTTGTAGTATATGCACCTGCTTGTAATGAACCATGAACTGCTCCAGCTGCACCTGCTTCTGATTGCATTTCCATTACTTTAACTGGTCTTCCAAAAATATTTTTTCTTCCTTGTGCAACCCATTCATCAATATGTTCTGCCATTGGTGATGATGGTGTTATTGGATAAATTGCAGTTACTTCTGTGAACATATATGAAATATGTGCAGCAGCAGTATTACCATCCATAGTTTTCATATTTCTCATAATTTCCCATTCTCCCTTTTAACTTTATTAAAATTTCCATAAAACGCATAGAAGATATTCATTATATGAATATCTTCTTTCTTAAGTATATTATTATTGCTTTTCTATATTTATTATATATCACTGTAATTTTTTTTCAAGCTATCTTTTCCTTATTTTGTATTTTTTAACAAATACTGTTCACTATTATATCAATTATTGCATCTACTCCATTTTTTGCAGTACTTTTTTCCATATTAATTATTAATTCGTTTTTCTTACTCTT
>JAKSUK010000044.1 GCA_024409095.1 Clostridium sp. | reverse complement strand
AAAATGAGTGGAAATGTAAGAAGAGTGTTTAGTAGAGTTGGACTAGCTACAGCTATTATGGGGATTGTTGTTAATGCAGTACAAATGTTGATAATTACAATATTTAATAAAGTTAATCCTTCATTTGAAAGCAATGGCTGGTTTAAATATTTACTAATAGCAGTAAGCTTTTATCTAATAGGATTTCCTTTATGTTGCTTAATACTTAAAGGTATTCCAGATGGACAAAAGAGGAAAGAATCAAACTTAACATTTTGGGGATTTATTAAGTTCTTTTTAATTTCATATTTTGTAATGGTATTATTAAATTTATTTACTATGGGATTTTTATGGATAATAGGGATTATAAAAGGAACAGATGTAGTAAATCCATTGGAAAATGTTCTTTCAGGAAGTAGTATTTGGGCTACTATAATTTTCGCAGGAATATTATCACCGATAATAGAGGAAATTTTATTTAGAGGAGTAATGCTTAATAAACTTAAGACGTATGGAGATAAAATAGCAATAATAACTACAGCTTTATTATTTGGTTTATTTCATGAGAACTTTTCACAATTTTTCTATGCTGTAGGACTTGGAATAATATTTGCTTATGTTACTTTAAAAACTGGAACAATTAAATATTCAATAGGACTTCATATAGTAATAAATATGATGGGAAGTGTAATAGGTACACAAGTAATTGGAAATTCTACTGCTACAATGATTTTTGGTATTATAATATGGATTTTTGTAATAGCTGGACTTATTTTATTTATTAAAAATTTTAATAAAAGATCGTTGTTGCCAGGTGAAGTGACTATCGAAAAAGGACATGTATTAAGTGAAACTTGCTTAAATGTAGGAATGATATTGAATTTTATAATAAGTATATCTTTAATGATTTATGTATTACTTATCTAATAACATTCTTAAATAGAGTTTAAAAATGGGATGTATAATAAATGATTTAAAAATCATTTATTATACATCCTCAATTATTTTATAATAAATTCACTTGAAAAAGTACATAAAAAATGATATAATTAAAACTCCTTTAAAAGTACGAATGAAAATTTGATATTTAATAGAAATATTTGGGGGGTTACCAATGCCAATAAGAATTGCAATTCTAGGTGGGCCTAGATGTGGTAAGACAACTTTAATACAACAATTATATGTAGATTTTAAAATTAGAGATTTAGATGTAGGTGTTGCTACAGAATATAGTACAGATTATTTAAGAGATAAAGGAATGATTGAAAGTATTTCTGAACAATATGGAATATATTTAGGGCAGTTACACTTAGAGAAAAGTTTAGATTGTCACCAATATGCTATTACAGATTATGCAACTTTCGTTCCGTATATATATGGAAGATTAATGCTTGGAGATAAAACAAGAAGCAAAAAGGAAATTGAAATTTTAAATGATTTATACAGTTTAGCAATTAGAGATTTGCCACAATATGATTACATATTCTTCGTTCCAAGAGAATTTGGATATAAGAAGGATGGAGTTAGATGGCAAGATGAAGAAGTTGCTAATGCAGTAGATAAGGCTATCTTAGGATTCTTAGATGCTGAAAATGTTAAGTATTCAGTTATTACTGGTTCAACTAAAGAAAGATCTGAAGAAATATTGAAAATAGTTGGAATAAACAATCCAATTGTTCAGCCAGTAAAGCTAGAAGAAATTAAAAATGCTAAGTAATATTTTTTAATATTATAGATACATATATTATGGGGGAAGTAGGTTTAGCTTGATAAACGGACAAGCTATTCCTACTTTGTTTTAATTTATGTATTTTTAAAATCTATTTAAAGAGGTGAAAGAGAATGATAAAAAAATTATCCCCTTATATGAAAAAGTATAAGAAATATTTATTATTAGGGGTATCCTGTGCTGCTTTAGAAGCTATCTTTGAACTTTTAATACCATTAATAATGGCTAAGATAGTAGATGTAGGAATATCATCAAATGATACTATCTATACTATTAAAATGGGATTATTAATGGTTTTTATGGCAATTATATCATTAAGCTTTGGACTTGCATTATCGAGATTTGCAGCTATAGCAGGGCAAGGATTTGGAGCTGAACTTAGAGAAGCTGAATATATTAAAATTCAAAGCTATTCTTTTAAGAATATTGAAAAATTCAGTACTGCTTCATTAATTACCCGTTTAACTACGGATATAAGCATGATACAAAATGCAATGACAATGGGAATAAAATTACTGGTTAGAGCACCAATGATGCTTATATGTGCATGTGTTTTGGCAGTAACAATAAGTCCAAAATTAGCAATGATATTTTTAGTATCAATTCCTGTTTTAGTAATATCAATAGGTTTTATTATTAAGACTGTTAAGCCAAGATTTGAGGCAATGCAAAAGAAGATTGATAATATCAATACTATAGTGCAAGAAAACTTAATTGGTATTAGAGTAGTTAAGTCATTTGTTAGACAAGATAAGGAAAAAGAAAAATTTAAGATTGGTAATGATGATTTAGTAAATGCATCTACAAGTGCTTTTGGATTAGTTGTTTTAAATATGCCAATCATGCTGTTAGTTATTTTTGCAAGTATGATAGGAATACTATGGTTTGGTGGAAATATGGTTTATGAAGGAACATTAACAGTTGGTAAGTTAACAAGCTTTATGACATATTCATTCCAAATATTAATATCGTTAATGATGATTTCTATGGTACTTATGATGATATCAAGATCAGTAGCATCTGCATCACGTATTATAGAAGTATTAGAAGAACAACCAGATATAGTTAATTCAGATAATGCAATTATGGAAGTTAAAAATGGTGAAATTGAATTTAAAAATGTTAACTTCAAATATGAAGATGATAGTGATGAAAACAATCTTGAGAATATAAATATAAAAATTAAATCTGGTGAAACAATAGGTATTATTGGAAGTACAGGTTCTGGTAAGACAAGCTTAGTACAGCTTATACCAAGACTTTATGATGCAACTAATGGTGAAGTATTCGTTGGAGGAAAAAATGTTAAAGAGTATAACATAGAATCTTTAAGAAGTTCTGTTGCTATGGTACTACAAAAGAATACTTTATTTAGTGGAAGCATTGCTGAAAACTTAAGATGGGGTAATGAAAATGCTACAGAAGCAGAAATTGAAGTAGCAGCAAAGTCATCTTGCGTTGATGAATTTATTGATAGATTACCAGGAAGATATGATATGCATATTGAGCAAGGTGGAGTAAATGTTTCTGGTGGACAAAAGCAAAGACTTTGTATTGCTAGAGCTATACTTAAGAATCCAAAAGTAATCATTCTTGATGATAGTACAAGTGCTGTAGATACTGCAACAGATGCTAAGATTAGAGAAGCATTTGATAAAGACTTAAAGGATACTACTAAGATAATAATTGCTCAAAGAGTTAATTCAGTTTGTGAAGCAGATAAAATAATAGTAATGGATGATGGAAAAATCAATGATATTGGTACTCATGATGAATTAATGGAAAGATGCGAAATTTATAAAGATGTATACAAATCTCAACAGGAAGGAGTTGGGTTACGTGAGTAAGGATAAAATAAAAGGTAAAGGACCAAAGCCTAAGAATATGAAAAAGACATTAGGTACTTTATTAAGATATATTGGTAAATATAAATTATTTTTAGCTATTGTATTAATTCTTGTAATATTTAACTCCTTTGCTATGATAGCAGGTTCATATTTTTTAAAACCGTTAGTTAATAACTACATACTTCCAGGGGATTTTGTAGGACTTGCAAAAATGCTTGCATTACTAGGAGCTATTTTCTTAGGTGGAGCTTGTTCAGCTTATGGTTATGCAAGAATTATGGTATATATATCTCAAAATACTATTAGAGATATAAGAAGAGATTTGTTTAATAAAATGCAAGAACTGCCTATTAAATATTTTGATAGAAATACTCATGGAGATTTAATGAGTCTTTATACAAATGATATTGATAATATAGGTGAAGCTTTAAATAACAGTATAGCAAATATAATTTCATCTTCACTTTCATTTATTGGAACTATTGCTATGATGATTGTTTTAAGCCCAGTTTTAAGTTTAATAACAATAACATTTTTAGCATTAATAATATTTATAATTAAGAAGATTGGTTCTAGAAGTAAATATTATTTTGGTATGCAACAAAAAAATATTGGTAAGTTAAATGGTTATATTGAAGAAATGATTGAAGGACAAAAGGTTATAAAGGTATTTTGTCATGAAGATAAAGCTATTGAGGAATTCAAAAAATATAATGAAGAGTTAAGAAAAGCTTCTACAGGAGCACAATCATTTAGTGGATATATGATGCCTACACTTAGTAATGTGTCTCATATGAATTATGCTGTTACATGCTGTATTGGTGGACTTTTAACTATTGCTGGAAAGTTTGATTTAGGTTCATTAGTAGCTTTCCTTCAATATACAAAGCAAGTATCAAATCCAATAGCACAAGTTTCACAACAAGTAAATATAATATTAGCAGCTCTTGCTGGTGCTGAAAGAATATTTACAGCTCTTGATGAGGAAGTAGAAGTTGATAATGGTAAAGTTACTTTGGCAAGAGTTGAAGTATCATCAGATAACACATTAAAAGAAACAACTAATAATACAGGACAATGGGCTTGGAAGTTACAAGATGGAAGTTTTAAGTTACTTACTGGAGATGTTAGATTTAAAAATGTTGTCTTTGGATATAATGAAGAAAAAATAGTATTAAAAGATATTAATCTTTTTGCTAAGCCAGGACAAAAGATTGCCTTTGTTGGTTCAACAGGAGCAGGTAAAACAACAATAACAAATTTAATAAATAGATTCTATGAAATCAATAGTGGAAAGATAACTTATGATGGAATAGATGTTAAAGATATAAGAAAAGCTGATTTAAGAAAGTCACTTGGAGTAATACTACAAGATACTCACTTATTTACTGGTACAATAGCTGATAATATTAGATATGGAAAATTAGATGCTACAGATGAAGAAGTAATTGCGGCAGCTAAGCTTGCTAATGCTCATTCATTTATAAAGAATTTACCACATGGATATGATACAGTATTAACAGGTGATGGTGAAGGATTATCACAAGGACAAAGACAATTATTAAATATTGCTAGAGCAGCAGTAGCAAATCCACCAGTACTTATAATGGATGAAGCTACAAGTTCAATTGATACAAGAACAGAAAAGCTTATTGCTGAAGGTATGGATAAGCTAATGGAAGGAAGAACTGTATTTGTTATAGCACATAGGCTTTCAACTATTAAAAATTCTGAAGCAATAATGGTACTTGAACAAGGGCAAATTATTGAAAGAGGAAACCATGATGAGCTATTAGATATTGGTGGAAGATACTATCAGCTTTACACAGGAAAATCACAATTAGATGCAGAAGAAGCAGTATAAATAAAAGTAAAAAGGAAACTCTTAATTATTTAGGAGTTTCCTTTTTTGTTATTTAAATATAAAAAGTATATTAATAATCTATGATAATTTTAGAAAAAGATTTATAATAAAATAGTGGGAAAAAATGTAAAAGGTATATTAAGGGGGAAAGTATGAGAAAAGAAGGGGAAAAATTAAAATGTATACTAAAGACAATAGGTTATAAGATACTATCAATCATAACTATAATTTCAATAACTTTAGGGTTAAATACAACTTTAGTTAAGGCAGAAGAAAATCAAAGTTATGATTATACCTATATAAAAGAACTTAACAGGGGAGAAAGCAACAAAACTGCAATCTTTCAATTAAAAGATGATAATGGAATTATTTATAATGCTTATTGCGTAGATAAGGAAACCGTTATAAAAGACGGTCATAATTATGCTATGGTTGATGTTGAATATAATGATTATTATAGTGAAGAAAATGCAAAGCATATTAGAGCTATTATAAAAGAAGCATATCCATTTCAAACTTTAGATTATATGAAAGAAAAGTTTAATATTCCTACATTAACAGAAAAAGAAGCTATTGATGCAATTCAATTTGCAATATGGCACTATGCAAATGCGCCTCAAGATGATTTTGTAAGTTCAGCTCATGAAAATATTAAAAATTTATTTAATCAATTAATTAATCTTCCAGGAGTTGAAGAATCAACAGCAGTAGCTAAAATTGATTTCTTAGAACCAATTGCTACATTTGATGGAGAAAATTATGATGTTGATTTTGGTTATAAAGTAATAGGAAGTAATTATGATGGAAGTGAAGTAAGTTCTAGTTATTTATTTGAAGATGATTTATCACAATATGGAGCAGGAGTAGAAGAATTAGGTGTAGATGAAAATGGGTATACTCATGTTAGAGTAAGAAGTTTACCTAGTAGTACTTCAGTAAACTTAAAAGTAAATGCTAATCAAAATAGAGGACAAGGCGTATATGTGTATACTCCAGAAGGTGGAAGAAATGCATCTCAAAGCTTAGTTGGAGCTCATGAAGTTAAAGAAAATATAGTAGCTTCAAAAGAATTTACTACAAATGTTGTATCAGAAGTAATAATTAAAAAGGTAGATGCTAAAAATAATGAAAAAGTTCTTCAAGGTGCAGAGTTTACAATAATTTCAAGAGATACTGGATATACAGTAACAGTTACTACTGATGAAAATGGACTTGCACCAATAAAGCTTCCATTAGGACAATATACTGTTGTTGAAAATAAAGCACCACAAGGATATGTAATTATAGAAGAAGTAAGACATATATCTGTTACAGATAATGCAACAGAAATTCCTGTATTTATTTTTGAAAATGAAAAAATTATAGGATCATTATCATTAACTAAAATAGATAAGGATAATAAGGCTGTACTTGAAGGAGCAGAATTCATTATTAAAGATGAAAATGGCAAAGAAATTGCAAGAGGTAAAACAGATAAAACAGGTGTTGTTAAGTTTAAAGAACTTCCATATGGAAATTATACTTATCAAGAAGTAACTGCACCAAAAGGATATATTTTAGATAGTAAAGAATATTCATTTGCAATCACAACTAATAATGAAGAATTAAATATTACAATAGAAAATGAAAAAGTAAAACGAATACCAACACCAAGTGAGCCAAGCAATATTATTACAACTACAAAAGCACCAAATACTGGTGATACAGGTATTATAGGAATTACTTCTATATTATTATCTTCTATTGCTGGGTTTGTAATTAATAATAGAAAGAAAACTACAAAATAATGAAAAAAGTAATTAATATTTTACTAGTAATTATAATAATATGTTGTGTTACACTTATTGGACACAAATATTATAATTATTATAAAGATGATAAATTCAATAAAGAAATACAAAGTTTAGTTTATAAAATTGATGAAGTAATTGTAGATGATAATGATACTTTAGAAAATGAACAACAAGATAATATTAAAGAAGATAATAGCTCAACAATTGAAAATAAACAAGAACTAAAAGAAATTAATAATGATTATAAGATGTGGATTGAAATAGAAAACACAAATATTAATTATCCAGTGGTACAAACAATAAATAATGAGTACTATTTAAATCATAATTTTAAGGGTGAAGATAATATTTCAGGGACTATCTTTATTGATTATTTAAATAATATTGAACAAGATAAAAATATAGTTATATATGGACATAATATGAAAAATAAAACTATGTTTAATAATTTAACTAAATATAAAGATGAACAATTTTTCAAAAATAATAACACTATAAATATATTTAAGGATGGTCAAGTATATAAGTATGAAGTATTTTCTGTTTATGTTGAAAATGCAGAAAATTTAAATATTGGTATTACCTTTGCAAATGCAGAAGATTTCCTTAATTATGCTTTAAGTGAAAAAGAAAAATCTCTTTATAATAAAGAAATAAATATTAGTGAAGATGATAATTTAATTACATTGGTAACTTGTAGTTATGAATATACAGATGCTAGAACAGTAGTGGTAGCAGTAAAAAGCAATTGATTAAAAATAAAAACTCCGTATAATGCGGAGTTTTTTACAATATATAGGAGAGTATATGTGGAAAGTAATATATAGTATATTAGCTTTTTCAGTACCAGTTTTCTGGAGCTATAAGCTAATACAAAGTTTTTTTGGAGCAAAGGATTTTATAAATAATGAAAAAATTGAAGTTTTTTATTCATTTATAGTTATTGATTTAAGTAGTATTTATCTTTTATGTTTAGGAGGACTTATAGAAACAGGAGAGCCATTAGAAAGATATGAAAATTCTTCAGAGTTTCTAAATAGTTATACGCCTTTATCTTTTAATCATATCTTAATATTTGCTGTGTTTTTTATTTTAGGATTATTAGTGTATTTTATATTATTAAATTTTAATGGCAAAATGGCACCACTTATATATGTAATAAGCTGTAGCATACTTTTAGTTAATATAGTATTTAACATAACTTACTTTATACATACTTTTAAGGTAAAAGATTTAGATATGTCATCATCATATGTGGTAAAAGCTTTAGGTAGATATTTAGTTTATTTAAGTATGATGTATATGAATATTTTAAAGCAATCTATGGATAAGGTAAGAAATGAGGAAAAAGACTTTAATAAAGACTATAAAAATAAAATAATTAATAAGCTATATAAAATATTTATAAGATACGAAACTAATTTTGGATTTTGGATTTTATTAATGTTTCCTGTACTTATGTTAATACAGCTATTTCTCGTATTATTTGGGCAAAAGCCAGATAGTTTTATACAAGTTTTTTTAGATACAAGTTCCTATAATTATTCTAAGGTTATTCCACCAGATCCAATAATAATTCCTGGTGATGGACATTATTTATGTACTGTGGCAGCTAGAGGTCATAAAAATGTGGTGAAACCTTTAAGAAGTGGTATAAGACATGGAAGGCGAGTTACTGTAAATAGACAACTTATGGTAGCAAATGCCTTTGAAAATATTTTAGAACAATATACTCCAAAGCTTCATAAATTTATTAGATATATTTATGATAAATATGGTTATCCATTAAGTAATCACATAAATACCAAGTTTAGTGCTGATATTGTATATATACTTATGAAGCCACTAGAATTTGTATTTTTAATTATTTTATATTGTGTAGATGTTAAGCCAGAAAATAGAATTAATATTCAATACAGTGAACTAAGGAAATAACTTTAGTTCACTTTTATTATAGGTCAGAAAAGTTATATTTCTACATAAACTTTAATATATATTAGGGAGTTATTAGTTTAGTTTATGAAAGAGTAAAAGATAGGGAGGTGGGATGGTGGTAAATATATGTCCAAGGTGTGGAAAACTGCTAAAAGATTCAAAGTATTGTGATAGTTGTGGTAGTTCAATTAATGTTGGTCATGAAATTCAAGAATATGAAGAGTGCCCTCTTACAAATAAATTTTACAAGATAAAATCAAAAGTAAGCTATGAAGATTTCATTTTCCATATTGAAACTATTGAAAATCCACAATATGTTGATGAGGAAAATGAATATATTTACTTTTTAAAAAAAGAAAATATTCAATCATTACATCATTATATAGGCAATAGGAAGTTGGACTTAAATGAAATAAATAAAATTACCATGAGAATTATAGAAATTTTCAAGGATATTGAAGAAGATAAGCTTATTATAAATGCCATTAATCTAGAGGATTTTTGGTTAATTGGAGATAAAATAGAGAGCTTAAAGTTATGGAATAGGCGTAGATTTATTAAAAATAAAGTAATTGTAGATAATTTTGATTATGGTTACTCAATAGTTTCACCAGAGGTATTAAATAAAGCGAGTGAAAAATTTGGTGAAGAATCTAATGTTTATATATTTGGTAGGCTTTTTTTACAGCTTATATTAAATAGCTTTGGAATACTAAGTGATGATGAAGAAATGTATTATGGATATAATTTAAGATTATTTAGAGCAGACTTACCATATAAATTTCATAATTTTATAATGAAATGTTTAAATATCACTAAAGAAAAGCGATTAAAATCTATTAAAGAGTTGGAAGAAAGTTATAAGTATATTATTGATAAAAATAACAATATTGAAAAAACAAAACTAAAGGTAAAAAGTTTACGAAGCACTAATGTAGGAGT
>JAKSUK010000043.1 GCA_024409095.1 Clostridium sp. | reverse complement strand
TTCATTATTTACGCACTCTCCTTAAAAACATTAATGAAGTTTTTAATACTTCAATAACTCTATCTACTTCTTCCTTTGTATTGTCATGATTAAATGAAAATCTTATAGCACTTTCTACTTCTTTACTATCTAATCCTAAAGCTTTTATTACATAACTTCCTGATACAGCACTACTTTTTGATGTACATGCTGACCCTGTAGCAACATATATCTTAGATTCCTCTAATAAATGTAATAATACTTCTGCTCTTGCACCTATAAATGAAACATTTAAAATATATGGAGAAAAATCATCTGCAAGAGGACTATTTATTCTTATATCTTTTATCTCACTTAATCTTTCAATCATATATTCCTTTATAGATAAAGCACTATTATAATTTTCTTTAATTTTATCAAAAGTCATTTTAGCAGCTTTTTCAAAGCCTATTATAGATGGTAAATTTTGAGTACCAGCTCTAAATCCTTTTTCTTGGCTACCGCCTGAAATTAAAGAATTTACAGTAATACCTTTCTTTATATATACAAACCCTATTCCCTTTGGTCCATGAATCTTATGTGCTGCTGATGTGAAATAATCTATATTCATTTTTTTCACATCTACAGGAATCTTTCCATAGCTTTGTACTCCATCTACATGGAATTTTGCTCTTGTACTTCTAGATTTAACTATCTTTCCTATTGCTTCTAAATCTTGAATTGCTCCAATTTCATTATTAACATGCATTATTGATACTAAAACCGTATCTTTTGTTATAGCTTCATCTAAGTCTTCTAATGAAATTCTACCATCTTTATCTACTGGTAAATATGTTACCTTAACACCATTGTTTTCAAGTATTTTACATGTATCTAATACTGATTGATGTTCATAAGCTGTTGTTATTAAATGATGTCCTGGTTTAAGTAATCCTTTTAATATAAGATTATTTCCTTCACTTCCTCCAGAAGTAAAATATATCTCATCTTTATCAGCTTTTATTGTTGAAGCAAAATATTCTCTTGCTTCATTTAACCTCTTTTCACATTTAAGACCTATATTATGTAATGAAGATGGATTTCCATAGTATTCCTTCATAGCCTTACAAGTTTCTTCTATTACCTCATCATAAGGCTTTGTAGTAGCACTATTATCAAAATAAATCTCCATATTACTCACCCCTTTCTTAGTAGTATTTACATACTACCTATATTCAATTCTTCAATCATTCTGCTATAAAAATGTACTTTTGTCAAATAAAATTAACTTGTATTAGCAAGAACACCCATGATTAAAATCATAGGTGTTTTTGCCAAAGGTATAAATAATCATTTTTTAGTTTTATCTATATCTGAAACTGTTACTCCTGTTTTATCTATTTTTAACTCTACAATACTATATTTTAAGTTATTATCTTTAAGAAACTTCTTAATACTACCTTTAAATATTTTATCATTTTCTTTTATAACTGTCATTATAGTTGGACCTGAGCCACTTATAAAGTATCCCAATGCGCCAAGTTCCATGCTTTCTTTAATTATTTTATCATATTCTTTTATAAATATACTTCTATATTTTTGATGAAGCTTATCTTTCATTGCATATTTTAATAAATCATAATTTCCATTGGCAAATGCAGAAAGCAGTAAAGCAGTTCTACCAACATTATAAATTCCATCCTTAAATGAAATTTGATTAGGTAAAATACCTCTTGCTTCTTCTGTGGAAAGCTTAAATTCTGGAATTAATGCTACAAAACTAATACCATCCTTGATATATATATTATTAAATATAGGTTTATTTTCCTCCATTACAGCAATAACCATTCCTCCATAAATAGCTGGACATACATTATCAGGATGACCTTCTATTTCTACTGCATAGTTTAATACTTCACTTTTATTAAACTCCTTGCCCATTATTGAAAATGCTCCAATAATACCAGCAATTATACAACTTGAACTTGATCCTAAGCCTCTTGAAATTGGTATATTACAATTTGTAATTTCAATCCTTAAACCACTATAATTATGTCCATAATCTTTAAATATTTTTTCCATTGTTTTAAAAATTATATTATCTTTATTAGAAAATTCACTATTAAAACCTATAAATTCTACTCCACTTTCAATTTCAGTAAAAATATATTCATTAAATAATTCAAATGCTATTCCTAAGGAATCAAATCCTGGACCTATATTAGCACTAGTTGCTGGAACTCTTACTTTAAAATATTTATCTTTCATATAAAAAACTTAAAAGCTCCTTTTTCATATCTTCCTTCTTACAAATATTTTTATGAAGTATAGGCTTACTATCAAGATTTTTTAAATTTTTAGGAATAGTTATCTTAGTATAACTATTTAATATATTTAGCACTTCAAAGTCATTTAAATTTTTAACATATATACCTAATGCATTGCAAATACTTCTTGGAAATTTATAAGGACTTGCTGTAGCTATTATAAGAGATGCCTTATAATCTTTAGTTTCCTTTTTATATTTTCTTAGAACTGTATGAGCAACAGCAGTATGAGTATCCATTAAATATTTTTCTTCATTATAAAGCCTATTTATATCATTAAATATTTCATCCTTTGTTGCATAATTCCCATAAAATTCACTTATAAATTCTTTTGCACTTTCATCTAATTCATATAAACCGTTATCATTTAATTGTTGCATCAAATTAGACACCTTTTGCCCATTTCTATCAACACTTTCAAAAATCAATCTTTCCAAATTAGATGATACTAATATATCCATTGATGGAGAATCTGTTAAAATTAGCTCTCTTCTTTTATCATAAATCCCTGTTTTAAAGAAATCTGATAAAACATTATTTTCATTAGAAGCACAAATAAATCTACCAACTGGTAACCCCATCTTCTTACTATAATATGCTGCTAATATATTTCCAAAATTACCTGTTGGTACTACAACATTAATTTTTTCTCCAAGCTTAATTTTATGCTTATTAACAAGTTTAAAATATCCATAGAAATAATAAACTATTTGTGGCACTAATCTACCTATATTTATAGAATTTGCTGAAGATAATATTACTCCATCATTTTTCAATTTATCTTTTAATTCTTTATCAGAAAATATATTTTTTACGCCTTTTTGAGCATCATCAAAATTACCTTCTATTGCTATAACCTTTACATTATTTCCTTGCTGAGTATTCATTTGTCTTTCTTGAATAGAGCTTACTCCATCTTTAGGATAATAAATAACACAGTCAAATCCTTCTACATCATGAAATCCTTCAAGTGCTGCTTTACCCGTATCACCAGATGTAGCTGTTAAAATAGTTATTTTTTCATCAATACCAAGTGCTTTCTTTGCTTTTTTCATAATCTGCGGAAGAAATAAAAGTGCTGCATCTTTAAATGCAGATGTAGGTCCATGATACAGCTCTAAAAACGCCCCTCTTTCCAATACTTCAAACCTACCTTTATATGCATCATTAATTGCTTCCTTTAAATCTACCTCTTCAATATCATCAAAAAATTCCTTTATTATTTCAAATGCTAATTCTTCATATGAAATATTTATTTTTTCCTCTAGTTTTTTAAAAACTTCTGGAAAATATTCTGGTACAAAAAGTCCTCCATCATCAGCTAATCCTTTAATTATAGCTTGTGATGCTGAAACTTTTTCACTTTTTCCCCTTGTACTTATAAAATTCATTAGCTCCCCTCCTATTTTCATTATCCTTTACTTATATATGTTATAAATTACATTTTTTTACTTAAAAGAATTCTATCACGTCCTTTTTATCAATACAAGCATTTTCTTTATACAAAAAAAGACAGCAATATATACTGTCTATTGAATATCTATTATACTTTTAGTTCTACTTAATGAAGTTTTTAATCGTTCATATGTATAACCACTTATATTATATTGTTCTGGATTTTCTAATGCCTCTTCTACAGGAATTATTTTATGATAATATGTTTCATCTTCTTTTTCTTCCTTATAAACCCACGTTGGAATTATCTTATACTCTTTTAAAGTTACATTTTGCTCTTTTTTCTGAAGTCTAAACTTTACTATTAATCCATCTTCACTTTCAGCTATACCAATTTCTTGCTCTGATTGATTAGAAAGAGAATTACCCTGTGAATATAATACAAAAGTAGATTGTCCATTTTCATTTTGTATTATTTCGTATGGTTGAATAACATGGGGATGTCCACCTAAAATAATATCTACGCCTAACTCATTAAGCTTTTTTGCTATTTCGTTTTGCGAATACTCTATATATGTATTATATTCTTCACCCCAGTGCATTGCTGTTATAATAAATTCTGCTCCCTCTGCCTTCATTGCTGATATTTGACTATCTATATCGTCATAAAAACTAATTAAATCATTATAATTAAATGTATTTATAAGATTTTCACTATATATTGAAACTGGATTGCAATTTATTGTTTTATATCCATTGATAGGTTGTGTTTCATAAACATATGATATAAAACCTATCTTAATTCCATCTACTTCTTTTATAAGATAATTTTTTTCCTCTTCTATAGATTTTACCCCTAAAATATCTAATCCCTTTTCTTTAGTAACATCAATAGTCCTTTGTAATCCTTCATCTGAATAATCATAAATATGATTACTTGCATAATTAACTATATCCATTCCTATATCTTTTAGAGAATCAATCACTTCATCTGGAGAATTAAAATAAGGATACCCTGTTGGTTCACCACCAGCTAAAGCTCCTTCAAAAACTCCTAATGATATATCTGCATCTAAAACTATATCCTTAATATATTGGAAGCTTGGTGAAAAGTCATAACCATTTTCATTTTTTGCTCCATCTATTTGTGATTGATGTATTATTAAATTTCCAAGACTAATAATATCAATGTATTTTGTCTCTTCATCTTCTATTTCTTTTTCTTCTACTTGATTTGTACTAATACTATTTAAATAAACATTTGCTTTAAATTTTTTAGAATATATACTTGTTAAAGCTATTACTACAAAAAGAAGTAATATACTGCTAGTTATCTTCAATATCTCATTTTTCTTCATTTATATCTCCCACAAAATAAAAGCTTGTCTAAAATCAATGCTTTATTTTTCCCGTCCACTATAATAAAATTCTTTTTTATTATATACTCCACCCTTCATATTTTCAAGCATTTATAGGATATGTACTTTATTCCCATCATAATTATAATTTAACATAACTCTAAAAGAAAAAGGCCTACTAGCATTTTATCAGCATGCAACTCATTAAACGCTATAAAGCCTTACCATTTATAAATTCTATTTTTTCTTTCCTTTACTTTTAATATATAAATATATGCTGTTTATTAAGAATATTATTCCTGAGAAAAATAATACTAATGACCATTGCATTAAATTTAATGAAACAGTATTAAATACTGATTTTAAGAAAGGTATATATAAAATACTGCATATCATACTAACTGAAACACATACAGCCCCTAATAAATATGGATTAGAAAAAATCTTAATCTCAAATATAGAATGTCTTTCAGATCTACATTCAAAAACATGTAATAATTGAGACATTACAAGTGTGCATAATGAAATAGTTCTGCAAGTTGCCAAGTCCATGCTAAAAAGTCTAGCAAGTTCAAAAGAAAACAATGTGCATATACCAATAAGGCATCCTCTAACTATTATTTTTTCCCATAATCCTCTAGCAAATATTCCTTCATTTTTTGCTCGTGGCTGTTGCATCATAATATCCTTATCCGGTGGGTCAACACCTAGTGCAATAGCAGGAAGACCATCTGTAGCCAAATTAACAAACAATATTTGTATCGGAGTTAATGGGTTAGGCAAGTAAAATAAAGATGCTAAAAACATTGTAAGAACTTCCCCTAAGTTACAAGACAATAAATATCTAATAAATTTTCTTATATTATCATATATAATTCTGCCTTCCTCTACAGCAGATACTATTGTAGAAAAATTATCATCAGTTAATATCATTGCAGCTGCTTCCTTTGTTACATCTGTACCTGATATTCCCATTGCTATACCTATATCTGCTTCCTTTATAGCTGGTGCATCATTAACTCCATCACCAGTCATGGCTACTATATTATTATTCTTTTTAAAAGCTTTTACTATCCTTAATTTATGATTAGGAGATACTCTAGCAAATACTCTTACCTTCTTTACTGCCTCTTCTAACATGCCATCACTCATTTTTTCAAGCTCTTCTCCTGATAAGCCTTGGTCATCACTATTGCATATATTTATACTTTTAGCAATAGCTAGTGCTGTATTTTTATGATCGCCTGTTATCATAACAGGCTTAATTCCTGCTAGCTTACATTTCATTACAGCATCTTTTACTTCTGGCCTTGGAGGGTCCATACTTCCAGCAACTCCTATAAATATTAAATTATTTTCTATTTCTTCTGATTTACTTATATCCTCCTTTTTATAAGCTGCTGCAATACACCTTAGAGCTTTATTAGACATACTATCTATATATGAAGATATCTGTTTCTTTTTTACCATAGTCATAGGTTTTACTCTTCCATTTTCCAAAACATAATTGCATTTATTTATAACTTTTTCTGGAGCACCCTTCATATAGCAAGTCTCACAATTATCTTCATTCATTATTACAGTCATCATCTTCCTTGTAGAATCAAATGGAATATCATAAACTCTTTTAGCTTTCTCTACAAAATTTTTCATTTCTTTAACATCAGTAAAAAATGTACTTATAAGTGCTGTTTCTGTTGGATCTCCCATAAGTGCTGTTTCCACCTTGTTAGCATTATAATCATAATTAGTGTCATTACAATATACAAATGCTTTCTTCATCATTTCATAATTACTTGGCATTTCTCTATCTAATTGATATATTCTTCCGTTAATAAAAATTTCCTTAACAGTCATTTTATTTTGAGTCAATGTACCTGTCTTATCAGAACATATTACTGATGTGCATCCTAATGTTTCTACAGCTGGAAGCCTTCTTACAAGTGCATTTCTCTTTAACATTCTATTTACACCTAATGCTAATGCCACTGTAACTATTGCTGCTAAACCTTCTGGTATTGCAGCTACTGCTAATGAAACACCTAATAAAAACATTTCTGTAATATCGTTTCCTCTTATTATTCCTAATATTGTTACTACAACACAAATAACTAAACAAGCAACTACAAGTATCTTTCCTAGCGAGTTTAATCTTTCTTTTAGTGGTGACCTCTCTTCCTCTATGTTATCTAAAAGGTTAGCTATTTTACCCATTTCTGTATTCATACCAATAGCATCAATTAATATCATACCTCTTCCTTTTAAAACTATCGTCCCCATATATGCATTATTTTTATCTTTTATTGTATCCTTTGAAACTCCAACAGATTCTCCTGTAAGTAAAGATTCGTCTACTACCATATTAGAAGCATCAATAAATCTTCCATCTGCTGGTATTCTATCTCCTGCTTCTATTGCAACTACATCACCTAAAGTTAGCTCCCTAGAAGTAATTACCTTTAAACTTCCATCTCTGATAACCTTACATGTAGGAGCAGCTAGTTCTTGTAATGCTTCTAATGATTTTTCTGTCTTAAATTCTTGAACAAATCCTAGTATAGCATTAACAAACACAATTATTAATATGGTTACTGCATCTGCCTTATCTCCCATTATACCTGATATAACCGTTGCAACTATTAAAACCCAAACTATAAAATCATTAAATTGAGATAAAAAAATTAATATAGCTGATTTATTCTTTTTATGTTTAAGTTCATTATAACCATATGTCTGTATCCTCTTTTCTGCTTCCCTAGTTGTTAATCCCCTCGTGAACTCTCTTTCCTGAATCACACCTTCTCCTCCCATAAAAGAAATCTTCTATAATATATATTAATAGCAATATAAATTAAGAATTAAAAATTTAAATTTACATTTTTAATTATTTACAACCTTTATACTTATGAGATAAAATATTGTCATATGCTTATTTGCAGAAAGCACGAAGGAGGTACTACATTTGAAAGATATAATATATGTAACGGGTCATAAAAATCCAGATTCAGACTCTATATGTGCAGCATATTCTTATGCTGAACTTAAAAATATAACAGGAGATATTAAAGCTGTTCCTGTAAGACTTGGTAATGTAAGCCAAGAAACTCAATTTGTTCTTGATTATTTTGGTGCTGAAGCTCCAGAATTATTAAAAACTGTAAGACTTATGGTTAAGGACTTAAACTTTGATAAAATAAATCCGATTTTACCTACACTTTCATTAAAATCTGCTTGGAATGTAATGAAAGAAAACAACATGAAGACATTACCTGTTGCTGATATAAATAATCACTTATTAGGTGTTCTTTCTGTTTCTAACTTAACATCTTCTTATATGGATATGTGGGATAACACAATATTATCAAAAAGTAACACTACTTTAGAAAATATATTAGATACACTTTCAGCTACAGCTTGCTATGTAAATGAAAACTCAAAAACATTCCCTGGGAAAATAGTAGTTTCTGCTATGGATCCAAAGAGTATGGTTGACCATATAAATGCTGGAGATATTGCTATTGTTGGTGATAGAAAAGAAGCTCAAGTATCTTTAATAAATACAAAAGTATCTTTAATGATTGTAACTGGTTCTCATACACCATCAGAAAATATCATTGCTTTAGCTAAAGAAAATGGTGTTACAGTAATTGTTACTCCTCATGACTCATTTACTACTTCAAGACTTATTGTACAAAGTATACCTGTTGAGTATGTAATGGTTAAAGAAAATATAGTATCATTTGCAGATGATGATTTAGTAGATGATATAAAAGAATCTATGGCTCAAACTAGATTTAGAAGCTATCCAGTAACTGATGAAAATGGTAGAGTTTTAGGAATGGTTGCTAGATACCACTTAATTTCTAAGCATAAGAAAAAAGTTATCCAAGTTGACCACAATGAAAGAGGTCAATCAGTTGATGGATTAGAAGATGCAGAAGTATTAGAAATCATTGACCACCACAGAGTTGCTGATATTCAAACAAGCAATCCTATATTCTTCAGAAATGAACCAATAGGAAGTACTTCTACAATAGTTGCTAAATGCTTCTTTGAAAGAGATTTAACTCCATCAAAAACAGCTGCTGGTTTATTATGTAGTGCTATAATTTCTGATACATTATTATTCAGAAGCCCTACTTGTACACCTCAAGATGAAGAAATCTGTAGAAGACTTGCAGAAATAGCTGGTATTTCATCTGTTGAAGATTATGCTAAAGAAATGTTCAAAGCAGGAACTTCACTAAAAGGAAAAACTGTAGAGCAAATCTTCAATCAAGATTATAAGCCATTCTCAATCGAAGATGTAAAAGTTGGTATAGCACAAGTTAATACAATGGATATTGACGGATTTATGCCATTAAAAGAAGAAATGTTAGCTTACATGAACGAAAAAGCAAAAGAATCTAATTTAGATATGGTTATGTTATTATTAACTGATATAATCACTGAAGGTTCTCAAGTTCTTGTTATTGGTGAAAGATTTGATATAGCTGAAAAAGCATTCAATGTAACACTAGTAGATAACACTGCTTTCCTTCCTGGAGTTCTTTCAAGAAAGAAACAAGTTGTACCACCAGTAACAAATGTAATAACAACTGCATAATCAAAAAGAGATGCAATATGCATCTCTTTTTTAATACTCAATTATAATTATCTAAGATTATTTATCATTTGCCACATTTCATCTGCTGTACTAATTCCTTTTGAACTTAATTGGAAAGCTCTTTGTGTTACTATCATATCAGTCATTTCTTGTGTTAAATCAACATTAGATCTTTCTAAGCATCCTTGATATATATCAGCATCTAAAGTTCTATATACTTGTACTTCATCTAATTCTTTATACATATTATCACCTACAGATGTAAATGCATTATTTCCAACTGCATTATAAACAGCTATTTCACCTACTTTAGTGTAATTTCCATTTTCGTCTATGTATATTTCGCCCTTATTATTGATATTGAAATTACCACTTGTAAGACCGGTGTTATTTTCTGAATATCCATTAGTATATTGAACTTCTAATATGTTTCCATTGTTACTTACTAATCTACCATAAGAATCTAAATTAAAATTACCATCTCTTGTATAATATTCAGTTCCATT
>JAKSUK010000042.1 GCA_024409095.1 Clostridium sp. | reverse complement strand
ATCAGAATTTGCTTTAACATTAGGATTTAAAATACTATAAGCTTTAGTTGCAGCAATATCTAATTTTAATAGCGGATTTTCAGTGTTCTTAGGAAGTTTCGTGATAAGAGGTATGCTACTATGCTTTTTTATCAAACTTAGCATTTCTCTTCCTTTATCATTAAAAGCTAATACTCTAGCATAATAATATTCTTTTAAATTCATATTAGAATAATCTTCTTTGTAAAATCCAATATAAATTTGTGTAAGTATTCGTGATATCTTTGTGTATGTATATCTTTTACTTTTTATATTTAAAATTAATTCATTTAAAGATGAACTATTTTCTATTTCTTTTGATATTTTTTTATCAATACCTTCTTTAACCTCTGAAATATTGTTAAAATTTATACAGTCAGTAGTTATTAGATATTTTATATATTGAAACATATTTTCTTCAAAAGTAAAAGAATAGTTTGAAGTTTTAAGATTATGTAATATATTAAATGTTTTTTCTGGAACAGCATCTTTAATAAGAGAAATATCATTTTTATTTTTTAAGACTTCTCTTATGGAAGTTGCAGAAGAAAATAAGTTAGAAAGCATTTTATCATTATAATTGGAACCTTCTCTCTTTAGCGTAAAAGGAACTATTGGGCTATTAAGTTTTAAGATAGCCTTAATATATTCAATTCCTAAAATATTATTAGAAGAGGAAATCAAATTTTCAATATGTTTATCAGCAGTAAATTCTATTAATGCCAGCTCTCTAGCTTTAGCAAAGGTTAGACCACTATTAATATTTTTTCTTAAAATTTCTTGAAATTCTAGAGGTTCTTTTACAAGAGTTTGTGCAATTTTAGTCAAAGATTCAACATCACCAGATTCAGAACCAAAAAATAGATTATTGACAATTCCTAAGGAATTTAAGATGGATAAAGCACCATATGAAAAGAATTCAGCAGATGAAACAGCATAGTATGTTGGAAGTTCTATAACAAGATCAACGCCATTTTCTATAGCCATTTCTGCCCTTTTCCATTTATCTATTATAGCAGGTCCACCTCGTTGCATAAAATTTCCACTCATTATGCATATAGTACCATCGCATTTTGTAGCTTTTTTGCACTCTTGCAAGTGATGTAGATGCCCATTGTGGAATGGGTTATATTCAGTGATAATACCTGTAATATTCATTAAAAAACTCCTTTAAAATAATATAAAAGTATTATAGCATAACATTAGCAAAAGTTGATAAAAATAAAAGAGAGATTTAAAATATTTGAATTTTTAGAAAATTCAAAATATAAAGAAATAATCTATTTCATAAATTTAGTATTGAAAAATATGCACATATAGGAGTATATTATATGAGGAAGATTGAGTTCGTATCACTTGAGAAAGGGGAAAGATAATATGGAACTTATGAATAAATTATGGGATGCTGCTAAAGCAGACAAAAGAAGAATAGTTCTTCCAGAAGGTGACGAAGAAAGAACTATAAAAGCAACAGGAAAAATAGTTGAGTTAGGATTAGCTAGACCAGTTCTTGTTGGAGATGAAGAGGTAATAAGAAATAAAGCAAAAGAGTTAGATGTTAATCTTACTGGAGTTGAAGTAATCGATCCTAATAAATCAGAGAGATTAGAAGATTATATCAATGCATTTTATGAATTAAGAAAAAGCAAAGGTATGACAATGGAAAAAGCTGATAAAATAGTTAGAGACCCATTATACTTTGGTACAATGATGGTTAAACTAGATGATGCTGACGGAATGGTTTCAGGAGCAGTTCATACTACTGGTGATTTATTAAGACCAGGTTTACAAATTATAAAGACTACACCAGGAGTTTCTGTTGTATCAAGCTTCTTTATAATGATGGTTCCAGGTTCAGTTTATGGTGAGCAAGGAATGTTATTATTCTCAGATTGCGCTGTTAATCCAAATCCTACATATGAACAATTAGCAGCTATAGCAATAGCTACAGCAGATACAGCTAGAAATCTTTGTAAGGCTGAACCAAGAGTTGCAATGTTATCATTCTCAACAATGGGAAGCGCTGATCATGAAATGGTTGACAAAGTAAGAAAAGCTACACAGTTAGCTAAAGAATTAAGACCTGATTTATTAATTGATGGTGAATTACAATTAGATGCTGCTATAGTACCTAGTGTAGCTGCACAAAAGGCTCCAAACAGCCCAGTTGCTGGAAAAGCAAACGTATTAGTATTCCCAGATTTACAATCAGGAAATATTGGATATAAATTAGTTCAAAGATTTGCAGGAGCAGAAGCTATAGGACCAATGTGTCAAGGATTTGCTAAGCCAATCAATGACTTATCAAGAGGATGTAACGTAGACGATATAGTTAACGTTGTAGCTTTAACAGCTGTTCAATCTCAAGCAAAATAATTATATATAAATGTTTAAAGCACAAGGCATTTAAGATTATTAAAAAAATTATAGATATTTATAGTGAGGTGTTTTTTTATGAAGGTATTAGTTATAAATTGTGGAAGTTCTTCATTAAAGTATCAATTAATAGATATGATAAATGAAGAATCATTAGCTCAAGGTTTAGTTGAAAGAATAGGAATTGAAGGTTCTGTTTTAACTCAAAAAGTTGAAGGAAAAGATAAATATATCATTAAAGAAGAAATGAAAGATCACAAAGATGCTATTAGATTAGTTTTAGCAGCTTTAGTTGATGAAAATAATGGTGTTATAAAGTCAATGGATGAAATTTCAGCAGTTGGACACAGAGTAGTTCATGGTGGAGAAAAATATAAAGAGTCTGTAGTTATTAATGAAGAAGTTAAAGCTAATATAGAAGAATGCTTTAAATTAGCTCCATTACATAATCCAGCAAATATGATAGGTATAAAGGCATGTGAAGAATTAATGCCAAATACTCCAATGGTAGCTGTATTTGATACTGCTTTCCACGGAACAATGCCAGAAGATGCATACCTTTATGCATTACCATATGAACTTTATGAAAAAGATGGAATAAGAAAGTATGGTTTCCATGGAACATCTCATAAATATGTTTCTCAAACTTGTGCAGAAGTTATGGGAAGAGATATAAAAGATTTAAAAATAATTACATGTCATTTAGGAAATGGTGCAAGTTTATGTGCTGTTAAAAATGGTGTATCTGTTGATACTTCAATGGGATTCACTCCACTTGAAGGTGTAGCAATGGGAACAAGATGTGGAAACATAGATCCTGCTATAGTTACTTTCTTAATGAAAGAAGAAGGTTTATCAGTAGATGAAGTAAATGATTTATTAAATAAAAAATCAGGTGTATTAGGTATATCAGGAATAAGTTCAGATTTTAGAGATATCGAAGATGCTGCATTTAATAAAGATGACAGAAGAGCTAAATTAGCGCTTAAAATATTCGAATATAAGATAAGAACTACTATAGGTGCATATGCAGCTGCTATGGGTGGAGTTGATGCTATCGTATTTACAGCTGGTGTTGGAGAAAATGGACCAGAAACAAGAAAGAAATGCTTAGAAGGTTTAGAATTCTTAGGAGTAGAAATAGATACAGAAGCTAACAATGTAAGAGGTAAGGTAAGAGAAATCTCTAAAGCAGGATGTAAAGTTAAAGCATTTGTTATTCCAACTAATGAAGAATTAGTAATTGCAAGAGATACTTTAGAGTTAATTAAAAAGTAATAATAAATTACTTGACTTTTATCGACACACTTTATATAATAAATGTTGTTTGAGCCACGAGTGGTTAAAACAATAAATCTAAGGAGTGAAAGAGCTGCTTTGCTCGAGCTGTGCTATGCACAATATATTAAATAGATTTAATATGAGGATATAATCCAGAGCTAAGAATATGATTATAAAATTTTCAGATTTACTTGCTAAAGGAAGTAGAAATAAAGAAATTAAATTATCATTTGAATTCCAACCTATAAAATTTGAAGGTGAGGAAATTAAAGCAGTTTCCATGGTTGATGTAAATGGCCAAGTTAATTCAAAAGATGAAGTTCTTGAATTAACGGCAAATGTTAAAACAAACTTAGAACTTTCATGTTCAAGATGTTTAGATACCTTTATCTATCCAATAGATATTGATATAGAAGAAAGGTTTACAAAAAATACAGATTTTCAAGAAGATGAAGAACTTGTTTTTGTAAAGGATGAGGAACTAGATATCATCCAAATCGTAGAAAATTGTATTATTTCAACCTTACCTATCAAAAGACTTTGTAAGGAAGACTGTAAAGGTCTTTGTTCACAATGTGGAACTAATAAAAATATCAAAGAATGTCAATGTGATAACTTTGATGTAGATGTTAGACTTGCAAAGCTTAGAGAGTTGTTTGGGGAATAAGGAGGTGTAATAATGGGAAATCCAGCTAGAAAGACATATAGAGCAAAAAGAGATTCTAGAAGAGCTCAAACTTTTAAGTTAAGCTTACCAGGAATAGTTGAATGTCCACAATGCCACGAAATGAAGATGGCTCACAGAGTTTGCAAAAACTGTGGATTCTATAAAGGTAAAGAAGTAGTTGCTTCAACTGAAGAATAAAAAAAGAAAGTCTTATGACTTTCTTTTCTTTATATGCAGAATTTTTTAAAAAGGAGTGAGAATCATGAAAATAGCTATAGATGGAATGGGTGGCGATAATGCACCAGTGGAAATTGTATCAGGTATTATAAAAGCCATTAAAGAATTTAATGATATAGAATTTTATATAACTGGACCAGAAGATTCTATTAAAAAGGAAATTGCTAAAAATAACTATAATGGTAATAAGATTATCGTTATTGATGCTAAGGAAGTAATAACTACTAATGAACATCCTGTAATGGCAGTTAGAAGAAAAAAAGACTCAAGTCTTTGTAAAGCTTTAAACTTAGTTAAAGATGGAACTTGTGATGCAGTTATATCTGCTGGAAGTACAGGAGCTTTTTTAGCTGGATGTACTTTTATTGTTGGAAGGATAAATGGAATTAAAAGACCTGCATTAGCTCCAGTTATGCCTGGAAAAAATGGAAGTTTCATAATAGTTGATGCTGGTGCAAATGTTGATAGTAAACCAGAATATCTTGTTCAATTTGCACATATGGGCAAAGAGTACTATAAAGGTGTTTTAAATGGAAAAAATCCTTCAGTTGGATTAGTAAACATAGGTGAAGAAGCGGAAAAAGGAAATGAACTTACAAAAGAAACATTTAAACTTTTATCAGAAGAAAAGTTGAATTTTATTGGGAATATAGAACCTAGAGATGTAACAAAAGGAGATATTAACGTAATTGTATGTGATGGTTTTGTAGGAAATACTATACTTAAGATGTATGAAGGTACTGCTTCAACAATTATGAAAGTAATAAAAGAAGAAGTATTAGGGGCAGGTATTACTTCTAAAATAGGAGCTGTATTATTAAAGCCTGTATTTAAGAATATAGCAGATAGATTTGACTATAAGGAATATGGTGGAGCTCCATTTTTAGGTGTAGATGGCATTTGTATAAAGGCTCATGGAAGTTCAGATGCAAGAGCATTTAAAAATGCTATAAAGCAAGCTAAAATATTTTATGATAACAAAGTTTTAGACAAGATAAAAGAAAATATATAAAATATAAGTATATTATGGTTGGAATATAAATTTTAGTAGTGTATATTGACGTATGTTATAATATATATTCACTTACTGGGATGTATAATAGATTCAAGCTTAATGAGTATAGTGAGGAGGTGAGGTTATGTTTGAAAAAGTAAAAGCTTTAATAGCTGATAAATTAAGCATAAATGAAGATGAAATTACTATGGAATCAGCATTTGTTGATGATTTAAATGCAGATTCATTAGATATAGTTGAGCTTATAATGGCTTTAGAAGATGAACTTGATATGGAAATACCAGATGATGAAGCAGAAAAATTCGTTACTGTTGGTGATGTAGTTAAATTTATTAAGGCACATGTTGAGGAATAAATAAAATCCCGCAGTATTTGCGGGATTTTATGATATATTTAAATAAATTAAAAAATAAGACTAAGTATAGTTTATTCTTGAATTTGTTTATAGTGAAAGCAAGTTGAAGAATAAACTTGGAGGAGTTGTTGAAATGAAAGAATATATAGAAGAGGTTCAAAAGATTATTGGAATAAAGTTTAATGAACCTAAATTATTAGTAACAGCATTAACACACTCTTCATATGCAAATCAGCATAGAAAAGAGGAGTATAATGAAAGATTTGAATTTTTAGGAGATTCAATACTTCAGCTTACGATAACTGAGTATTTATTCTTAAATTTTAAAGAAAAGAGCGAAGGAGAACTTACAAAGATTAGAAGTTTAATTGTTTGTGAAACCTCTTTATATGAAATAGGAAAAGCTTTAGATTTAGGAAATAATTTAAGAATGAGTAAGGGTGAAGAACTTACTGGTGGACGTGAAAGAGTATCTTTAATAGCAGATGCTGTTGAAGCTTTAATAGCAGCAATATATTTAGATAAAGGATTAGAATATGCTAAGGATTATATTATAGGTGCATTTAAAACCATAATAGAAAAAGCTATTAATAATGATATAATTTTAGATTATAAGACTAGGTTACAAGAATATCTTCAAAAAAATGGAGAAATATCTATAGTATATGAATTAATTAAATTTGAAGGGCCACCACATAGAAGAAAATTCTATACAAAGCTTATTATTGATAATAAAGAAATCTCAAGTGGTGAAGGTTATAGTAAAAAAGAATCTGAACAGGATGCAGCTAAAATTGCATTACAGCAAATGGAGAAGAGCAATGAGTAAAAATTATTATATAATACCAGTATTTATATCACATCAGGGATGTCCACATCAATGTGTATTTTGTAATCAAGATAGAATAGCAGGTGCCTATAAGGAAGTAACAGCAGAAGATGTAAGAGAAAGAATAGAAAGTTATTTAGATACAATGAATACTAAAAATTCTACAATAGAAGTATCATTTTTTGGAGGTACTTTCACAGCTATTCCAGTATCAAAACAAAAAGAACTTTTAGCAGTAGCTAGAGAATATAAAAATAAAGGTCTTATACAAAAAATAAGATTATCTACAAGACCTGATGCAATCAATGGGTACATATTAAACTATTTAAAAGAGTTTAAAGTTGATATAATAGAATTAGGAGTGCAGTCATTAGATGATAATGTTTTAAAATTATCAGGTAGAGGTCATAGTGTTGCTGATGTTGAAAATGCTTCTAGACTTATTAAAGCTGAAGGAATTACCTTAGGTCATCAAATAATGCCTGGACTTCCTGGAGATACAGAAGAAATTGACTTATTAACTGTTAAGAAATCAATAGAAATGAAGCCAGATATAGCGAGAATATATCCTGCATTAGTAATAAAGGATACTCCTATGCAAATAATGCATAATAGAGATGAGTATAATCCATATTCACTTGAAATGGCAGTAAAAGTTTCGAGAGAAATGTTGAAGTTATATAATGAAGCTAAAGTTAAGGTTATAAGAATTGGACTTCAACCAACAGACACTATAGCGGAAGGAAAGGATGTAGTAGCAGGACCATTTCATCCAGCTTTTAGGGAGTTAGTTGAAGGATCATTAATTTGTGAAAATATAAAAGAAAAGATTAATGAGAAAAGTGACATAATAATTGAGATAAATTCAAAAGACATTAGCAAATTATATTGCAATAAAAAGCAGTATTTTAATGAATTTAAAGAAAATAGACATGGTAAAGTATATGTAAATACAGTTGATAAGTTAAAGAGAGGTAGAGTTAAAGTAACTGTTATAGATAAGGTTGAACAATTTAAAATCTAAATATGGAGTGATATATAAATGAAAAAGAAGACAAGAGAAAAAATGGTATATGCTATTTCTATATTTATGTTAATTTCTTTTATTTTAGGGTTGATTCCAGTATTTGTTTAGTTAAAAAGGAGTGAAGTGATGTTTTTAAAGTCGTTAGAAGTGCGTGGATTTAAATCTTTTGCAGATAAAACAGAACTGGAATTTAAAAAGGGTGTAACTGCTGTAGTTGGGCCTAATGGAAGCGGTAAAAGCAATATATCTGATTCGGTAAGATGGGTACTTGGAGAGCAAAGTGTTAAGAATCTTAGAGGCGGAAAAATGGAGGATGTAATTTTTGCAGGAACTCAATTTAGAAAGCCTCTAGGACTTGCACAGGTTTCTCTTACTTTAGATAATTCTGATGGTACTTTGCAAACTGATTATAATGAAGTTACAGTAACAAGAAGAATATTTAGATCAGGTGAAACAGAATATTTAATTAATAATCAAAAATGTAGATTAAAAGATATTACTGAGCTTTTTATGGATACAGGTATAGGTAAGGAAGGTTATTCAATAATTGGGCAAGGAAAGATAGATGCTATTTTAAGTGGTAAAGCTGAGGATAGAAGAGCACTTTTAGAAGAAGCAGCCGGAATAGTTAAGTATAAATCTAGAAAAGAGGAAGCAGAAAAAAGATTAGATAATACTGATAATAACCTTATAAGAATAAGAGATATAATTGCAACTTATGAAGAAAGGCTTGAGCCATTAAGAGCTGAAAAGGAAAAAGCTTTAGAATACAGAGGCTTGGCTGAAGAATTAAGAGTTAATGAAGTATCATTGCTTATTCATAATATTAAACAAATAAAGAAGGATTATGAGCAAGTATTAAATGAATTAAAGCAAAAAGAAAAAGAGATAAATGCTAAAAGAGAAATACTAGAAAAGTTTAAAGAAAATTTAATTTTTTTAGAAAAAGAAATAGCATCTTTAGAAGAAAAAAATGCAAAAGAAAAAGATGAATACTATAAAGGTAGAGAAGAAGTAAATCAAAATGAAAAAGATGTGGACCTTTTCAATGAAAGGGTGCAAAATTTCAAAAACATGATTTTTAAGGGTAAAGAAGAAATCAAGGCTTTAGAGATAAAGGTAGCAGATTTAAAATCTTCAAAAGAAGAATTGGAAAAGAAGCTTTTATCTAAAGAAGAAGAGAAGAATAGTAAATTAAATAAACTAAAGGAAATAGATACTTTTATAAATGAAATTAATAATGAAATAAGAAATCTTGAAATAGAGATTTCAAACTTAAAAAATCAAGAAATAAATAATATTTCAAGAAATTCAAATATAAATAATTCAATTGTTTCCTTAAGAAAAGATATTGAAAATAATGAAGAAAAGCAAAAAAATATAAAAACTAGTATAGCAAACTTTGAACGTAATTTATCTGTAAATAAAGGTACTATTAAAGGCTTAGAACAAAATATAAAAGAAATAAAAGAAATTATTAAGAATTTACAAGAAGAGGGTATAAAACTAAAAAAAGTAGTATCTCATGAATATAATAATTTAAGTGGACAAGAAAAAAAACTTAGTATTTTAACTAAGAAGATAAATGAAACAGAAGCTAAACATAATGTTTTAGTTAATTTAGAAAAACATTATGAAGGATATAATAGAACTGTTAAAAGTTTAATAGAAAATATAAATTTAGGAAAAGTAAATGGTGTTAGTGAAATAAATATTGTTGGTGAAGTTTTTAATGTAGAAAAACAATTTGAGGTAGCAATTGAAATTTCTTTAGGAGCTGCAATATCTAACGTTATTACTAAAAAAGAAGATGATGCTAAAAAGCTTATAAACTTTTTAAAAGCAAAAGGATTAGGAAGAGCAACATTTCTTCCATTAAATATTATAAAAGGTAGAAGAATTACACTTCCTAATAATATTAAAGAATATGATGGTTATTTAGGTATTGCCTCTGATTTAATATCTTTTGATGAAAAATACAAAGGTATAATGGATTATTGCCTAGGAAGAACAATTATAGCTAAGGATATGGATGCAGCTTTAGCAATTTCCAAGATGGGGGAGCATAATTATAAGATTGTCACTATATCAGGTGAAGTTATAAATCCAGGTGGAGCACTTACTGGAGGAAGTATTCAAGGAAAGAATACTAATCTTTTAGGGAGAAAGAGAGAAATAGATGAATTATTTGTTTCTATAGAAAAACAGAAAAGTGACTTGAACTCAGAAAAGGTAGTATTTGAAGAAATTAAGAAGAGGATTAAAAATATAGATGAAGATATAAAAATAGGTGAAATTAAAGAAATAGATACAATACAATTAACTGGTAAAATTAATTTTGGAAAT
>JAKSUK010000041.1 GCA_024409095.1 Clostridium sp. | reverse complement strand
TTATAAAGTATTAAATGATAAATTAGAAATTAAAACTAATGAATTAAATGCTTTAGATAATAAAAATAAAGAAGGTCAAGAAAATATTAAAAGATTAGATAAAGAGCTTCAGAAAAAAAGAGTAAGCCTTGAAAATACTAGAAATTCATATACAGATATAAGGGTAGAAAAAGCAGCTCTAGATGAAAGTCTTGAAGGTTATAAGAGAGAGATTTATGCTAAGAAATTAGAAATAAAAGAAAATGAAGAAAAGGTTTTGACTTTAGATAAAGATATAAAATCTAACTTAGATAATATTGTAGTTCTTGAAGAAAGTATTCAAAATAAAAAAAATACTATAAATAATATGAAAAAAACATTATTAGAACTAGAAGATATATTTAAAGAAGATGAAATAAAAAAGATAAATTTAAAAGAAAATAAAAAATCTAAACAAGCAGAATATAATATATTTGTTGATGATATAAAAATTCATGAAAATGAAATGAATAAGAAAGCCATTCAAAATGCTAAAATAGAAAGTGAACAGGAAGCACTACTAAATAAACTTAATTCTGAATTACAACTTACACTTGCTGAAGCAGAGGATATTGCTATAAAGATAGATAATATAGATTATGTAAGAAATATAGTTTATAAATTAAAGAATAAAATAGCTACATTGGGAAATGTAAATTTATCAGCTATTGTGGAATATGATGAAGTTTTTGAAAAGTATGAATTTATGTCTACACAAGAAAAGGATTTAGAAAGTGCAAAAGAAGAGCTACAATCTGTAATAGATGAAATGACTATTAAAATGAAAGAAGTATTTGAAGAAAACTTTAAGATTTTAAATGAAAATTTTGAGGAGACTTTTAAGGAATTATTTAATGGTGGTACTGCAGAGCTTATTTTAGAAGATGGTGATGTGCTAAAATCTAATATAATTATAAATGTTCAGCCAGAAGGTAAGAAACTACAAAATATAAATTTAATGTCTGGAGGAGAAAAAGTTCTTTCAGCAATAGCTTTATTATTTGCAATATTAAAAATGAAGCCAACACCATTTTGTATTTTAGATGAGATAGAGGCAGCATTAGATGATGCGAATGTATATAGATATGCGGAATTCTTAAAGAAATTTTCAGAAAATGTTCAGTTTATTGTTATAACACATAGAAAAGGAACAATGGAAGCTGGAGATGTTATGTATGGAGTAACAATGGAAGAAAAAGGTGTATCTAAAGTAATATCAGTAGATTTAGATAATGAGTAGGAGGAAATTATGTTTGGAAAATTATTTAACAACTTAAAAAGTGGATTAACAAAAACAAAAAATGCTTTAACAGATAAGATTAATGAAACATTAAAATTAGCTATAACAATTGATGAGGATTTATATGAAGAGCTAGAAGAAATACTGATAATGGCTGATATTGGTATGGATACTACTATGGAAATTATTGATAGATTAAAAGATAAAATTAGAAAAGAAAAAATTAATGATGTAGAATTAGTTAGACCAGCATTAAAAGAAGTAATTCTTGAAATTATGACTGAAAATAGTAATGAAAAAGAAATAGGTATTACTAATGAAAAGGAAGTAATGCTTGTAATAGGTGTAAATGGTGTAGGAAAGACTACTAGTATAGGAAAGCTTGCTGCAAAAAATAAAGCTGAAGGAAAAAAGGTATTATTAGCTGCAGCTGATACTTTTAGAGCTGGGGCAATAGATCAACTAGTAGTTTGGAGTGAAAGAGCTAAAGTAGATATAGTTAAGCATGAAGAAGGTTCAGATCCAGCAGCAGTAGTTTTTGATGCAATAAATGCTTCAAAATCAAGAAATGTAGATTTATTAATTTGTGATACTGCTGGAAGACTTCATAATAAGAAAAATCTTATGGATGAGTTAGGAAAGATAAATAGAATAATAGATAGGGAACTTAGTGATTCAAAAAAAGAAACATTATTAGTTCTTGATGCAACTACAGGTCAAAATGCTGTAATGCAAGCAAAGCAATTTGCAGAAGTATGTCCAATAGATGGTATAATTTTAACTAAACTTGATGGAACAGCTAAAGGTGGTATAGTAATATCTATCAAGAATACATTAAAGATGCCTGTAAGATATATAGGTGTTGGAGAAGGAATAGAAGATTTACAACAATTTAATGCAGAGAGCTTTGTTGAAGCATTATTCTAGTGAATTATAAATTGTAGATGATAAGTTATAAATTTTAGAGGAAGCTATTAGTAGTTTGTTCAAATTTTACTTATAAATAAATAAAAAAATATTGATGAATATTTAAGTTTATTATATATTTATTTTATTAGATTAAGAAATTTTTTATCTCATAGAGAAAGGAAAATTGCTTTAACACCTTTATATATGCGGTTTGAGCATATTCAACAAAAAAATACAAAGTGTTAAGTAAAAATACTTGACACATGTGATTTTCTTTGATAAAATTTCAAAGGTAGGTAAGGTGATTGCAGATGGAAGATAGAATTGAGATTTCTTTACTGATGGATATATACAGTCCATTATTAACAGAAAAACAAAAGAATATCATGGAACTTTATTATAACGATGACTTATCTCTTGCAGAGATAGCAGAGTTAAATAGTACTAGTCGTCAAGCAATACATGACCTTATAAAAAGATGTTATAAACAAATTCTGTCCTATGAAGATAAATTAAATTTGCTTAAAAAATCATTAGAAAAAGAATCAATAATTGAAACTTTATTAAATGATATGAAAGAGAAGTATTCCGTAGAGGAAAAGGATTTAGAAAAATACAAGGATACCTTGTTTAATTTATAGGCTAGGAGGGTTTAAACATGGCTTTTGAAGGTTTAGGCGAGAAGCTACAGGAAACATTTAAGAAGCTTAGAGGTAAAGGGAAGCTTGGTGAAAAAGATATAAAAGAAGCCATGAGAGAGGTAAAGCTTGCGCTATTAGAAGCTGACGTAAACTTTAAAGTAGTTAAAAAGTTTGTTAAAAATGTTAGTGAAAAATGTGTTGGTAGTGATGTGTTAGAAAGTCTGACACCAGCTCAACAGGTTATTAAAATAGTAAATGATGAACTTACAACTCTTATGGGTGGAAGCAAAAGCGAAATTGATTTTAGTGGTGTAGGTCCAACAGTTATTATGATGGCTGGTTTACAAGGTGCCGGAAAAACTACAATGAGTGGTAAACTTGCACTTCAACTTAGAAAAAATCATAATAAAAGACCGCTATTAGTGGCTTGTGATATATATAGACCAGCAGCTATTAAGCAGTTAGAAATTGTAGGTAAGCAAATTGACGTTCCAGTTTTTCAAATGGGTGATAAAGTAAGTCCAGTTGAAATAGCTAAAGAAGGTATTAAATATGCCAGAGAAAATAGCTTGAACGTTGTAATAATAGATACAGCAGGACGTCTTCATATTGATGAAGAACTAATGACTGAACTTAAAGATGTGAAGGCTGCCGTAGAGCCAAAAGAAATTCTATTGGTAGTTGACTCAATGACAGGTCAAGATGCTGTAAATGTAGCAGAAACTTTTAATGAAGCACTAGATATAAGTGGAGTTGTTTTAACAAAACTTGATGGTGATACAAGAGGTGGAGCTGCACTTTCAATAAGAGAAATGATCCAAAAACCAATTAAATTTATTGGGGTTGGAGAAAAGATGAGTGACTTTGAAGTCTTTCATCCTGATAGAATGGCTTCAAGAATACTTGGTATGGGAGATGTTCTTTCTTTAATAGAAAAAGCACAAGAAGCCATAGATGAAAAAGAAGCTACTGAGTTAAGCCAAAAGATGTTAGAAAATGATTTTACATATGATGATTATCTAACAGCACTTGAACAAATGAAAAAACTCGGACCATTAAATAAGATTATGGAAATGATACCTGGGATGCCTAAGGAAATGAAGGATATTGATTTTGCAGCAGGAGAAAAGGAGTTAGCAAAAGTTAAAGCAATAATTCAATCAATGACAGCAAAAGAAAGAAAAAATCCGAAACTTATTGTTGGATCTTCTTCAAGAAAGAAGAGAATTGCTCAAGGGTCAGGAACATCGCTTCAAGCAGTTAATAAGCTTATAAAAGGTCACGATATGATGAGAAAACAAATGAAACAGTTTAAATCATTAACCAAAAAACCTGGTAAAAAAGGATTATTTGGTAAGTTACCTTTTTAAGAAATAGATATTATCCTTTAAAGGAGGTGAAATAATAATGGCAGTTAAAATAAGATTAAGAAGAATGGGTGCTAAGAAAGCTCCTTTCTATAGAGTTGTTGTTGCTGATTCAAGATCTCCAAGAGATGGTAGATTCATCGAAGAAATCGGATACTACAACCCAGTTGCTCAACCAGCTGAAATAAAAATCAACGAAGAAAAAGCTACAAAGTGGATAGCTAATGGAGCTCAACCTACAGACGTAGTTAAGAGATTATTCAACACAGTAGGTATCAACAAATAATTTTTTGGAGGTGAATTTATAGCTGATTTTGTTAGCTATAAACCTTATGAAAGAGTTAGTAGAAGTAATTGCTAAGTCCTTAGTGGATAATCCTAGTGAAGTTCATGTTAATGAAATTCTAGGTGAGCAATCAATAGTTCTTGAATTAAGGGTTGCTCCAGAAGATATGGGCAAAGTCATAGGCAAGCAGGGGAAAGTAGCAAAAGCTATTAGAACTGTTGTCAAGGCAGCGTCACTAAATGTAGATAAAAAAGTAGTCGTTGAAATAGTAGATGACAAGAGTTAGGATTTCCTAGCTCTTTTTTGCTTTATTTAAACAATTATTTTTTTGATTTTTATATAAAAGTTTGATATAAATAATATAGTAATAAATATACATACGAGGTGAAGAGATGAGTCAATTATTGAAGGTTGGAAAGATTGCTAACACTCATGGATTAAAGGGAGAAGTAAAGGTTATAGCATTAACTGATGATCCTAAAAGATTTAAGGACTTAGAATACGTTATTATTGATGGAAAAAATATAGCAGTTGAAGGATGTAAGTTCCAAAAAGATAGAGTTATAGTAAAATTAGAAGGTATTAATAGAATAGAAGATGCTGAAAGATTAAAAAATAAATTTATGGAAATAAATAGACAAGATGCAGTAGAGTTAGAAGAAGATTGTTACTTCCTTGCAGATTTAAGAGAATGTAGTGTTTTTGATACAGAAGGAAAAGAATTAGGACAAATTTATGATGTTATTCAAACTAAAAATAATGATGTATATTGGATAAGAAAGCCTAAGGAACTTTTAATACCTGTATTAAAATCAATAGTTACAGATATAAATATAGATGAAAGAAAAATTATCATAAGACCAGTAGGAGAATGGATGGATGAAGATTAATATATTAACTCTCTTTCCAGAAATGTTTGACATATTTAATCATAGCATAATAGGTAAGGCTAAAGATAAGGATATTATCAATATAGAAGCTATAAATATAAGGGATTATACAAATAATAAACATAAAAAAGTTGATGATTATCCTTATGGAGGCGGAGCAGGAATGGTTATGCAAGCTCAGCCAGTAGTTGATGCTATAAGAGCATGTAAGAAGCATAATAATGGGAAAGTAATATTTCTTGGACCTAAAGGAAAAACTATGAACCAGTCTCTTGCAAAAGAATTATCTGAAGAAGAAAATCTTATTTTCTTATGTGGACATTATGAAGGTATTGATGAAAGAGCATTTAAAGAGGTAGATATGCAAATTTCATTAGGTGACTTTGTACTTACTGGAGGAGAAATGGCTGCAATTCCTGTTATTGATTCTATTGTAAGACTTGTACCTGGAGTTTTAAATAAATCTGAAAGCCATGAAGATGAATCTTTTTCAGATGGTCTTTTAGAATATCCTCAATACACAAGACCAGAAATTTTTGAAGGAGAAAAAATACCTGAAGTACTAATTTCAGGGCATCATGAAAATATAAGAAAATGGAGAAGGCTTCAATCTCTTTTAATTACGAAAGAAAGAAGACCTGATCTTTATGAGAAAGTAGAACTGACAAAAGAGGATAAAAAGATTTTAAAATGCAAAAAATAATCGCTTGAAATATAATTTTAATTATGTTACAATAAGTTTCGTGCTAGTACGGGCGTTCCGCTGTCAAGAACAAAATTTGTTAAGAACGTCAATTATCAATTAGGAGGGAATGCACTATGAACGAAATATTAAGAGCTATTGAAGCAGAACAAATGAGAAATGACTTACCAAACTTCAGAATTGGAGATACAGTTAAGTTACACGTTAAAATCAAAGAAGGTAACAGAGAAAGAATTCAAATGTTCGAAGGAACTGTTATTAAGAGACAAAACGGTGGATTAAGAGAAACTTTCACAGTAAGAAGATTAGCTTACGGAGTTGGAGTTGAAAGAACTTTCCCAGTTAACTCTCCAATCATCGAAAAGATGGAAATAACAAGAAGAGGTAAAGTGAGAAGAGCTAAGTTATTCTACTTAAGAGATAGAGTAGGTAAGGCTGCTAAAGTTAAGGAATTATTAACTAGATAATTATAAGTTAATAAAGATATTAAGGGACTTAGTTATAAGTCCCTTTTATTTTATGGTAAATTAAAATACATAAATTTGTTAACAATATAGATATATATTAAAAAGAGGTGAAGTGTATAGTGGCTACAACAACAATAAACTGGTTTCCAGGTCATATGAGAAAGACACAAAGAGAAATCAAAGAAAATTTAAAGCTTGTAGAAGCAATTATAGAAATTAGAGATGCAAGAATACCAAGAAGTTCTGCTAACCCTGATATAGAAAAGCTTTGTGGAAATAAACCAAGACTTATATTATTAAACAAGAGTGATTTAACAGAAAGTCGTGTTACAAGAGAATGGATGAAAGAATTATCTAAGGATAATGTTAAAGCAATTGAAGTTAATTGCTTAAAGGGTAAAGGATTAAATCAAATAAAGCCAGCACTTGAAGAATTATTAAAAGAAAAGCTTGAAAGATATAAGGCTAAGGGATTAGTTAATGTAGTAATAAGAGCAATGGTAGTAGGTATACCTAATGTAGGTAAATCTACATTTATTAATAAAATGGCGAAGAATAATATAGCTAAAACTGGTGATAGACCGGGGGTAACTAAAAGTAAACAATGGATAAAGACTCCATTAGGTATAGAAATGTTAGATACACCAGGAGTTCTTTGGCCAAAGTTTGAAGATGAAAGAACTGCATTAAATTTAGCTTTTACAGGTGCAATTAAAGATGAAATAATGGACACAGAAGAACTTTCATACAGATTAGTAGAAAGACTTCAAAAACATTATGCAGATGAATTAATGGCAAGATATAAGATAGAAAGAGTGTTTGAAGATCCACTAGATACTTTAGATGCAATAGCAAGAAAAAGAGGATGCTTAATGTCTGGTGGACATATAGATTACAACAGAATTGCTGTTATCTTATTAGATGAATTTAGAGGTGGAAAGATAGGAAACATATCTTTAGAAAGAGTAGATGATGTATTAGACGAAGAAGAAAATGAAGGTGAAGCTTAATATGAATCTATTATCTGCTGACATATCTAAATTAAGCTTTAAAGTAATAAAAGATGAAATAAGTAAGATAGATTTTAAGGCATTGTATAATAGTAGTGATTATTCAAAGATTGTCTCAATACTTACTGCTGATACAAGAAAAAATGTATCTTCTTTAGGTGCTAAAATAATTAAAGATAAAGAAAAATTTGATAATGAAAAGAAACGTATAAGAACTATGTATGAATTTGATAAATCCTTTGGAGATTATAATGTAATAGCTGGAGTAGATGAGGTAGGAAGAGGACCTCTTGCTGGGCCTATAGTTTCTTGTGCGGTAATCTTGGATTTAAATGTTCTTGATGATGAGCTTATCTTAGAGTTAAATGATTCAAAGAAGTTAAGTGAAAAGAAACGTGAAGAATTAAGTGTAATAATAAAAGAAAAAGCAGTTGCTTATAAGATTGCTTATAGGACATCAAAAGAAATTGACGAAAAAGGAATAGGCGTGTGTAATAATGAAATTTTCTTAGAAGTATGCAATTCTTTAGATGTAAAACCAGAATTAGTATTATCAGATGGATATGCTGTGAAAGGTATAGAAATAGATAATAAAGCTGTGATAAAAGGTGATACTAAATCTGCATCTATAGCAGCAGCTTCAATTGTAGCAAAAGTGTATAGAGATAATTTGATGAAGAAATATGCAGAAAAATATCCGTATTATGGATTTGAAGGTAATGTAGGCTATGGTAGTAGCAAGCATATTGAAGCCATAAAACAATATGGACCATGTGAAATACATAGAATGTCTTTCTTGAATAATATATTAAGAAGCTAATAAGTTCTAAAAGCATCTATTAAATGATTAATTTTATATGTGTCATTTAAATGATTAAAAATAATTTCTATAACATCATATCTTATATTGTAATTATATAAATTATTTATGTATATATAATATGAAGAAATTGAAATTATTTTTCCTTGTTTATAGCAGGTAACTGATTCTAATGGAGCACCAAATGAATCAGTATATCTGCTTTTTATTTCGAAAAAAATTATAATATCGTCCTTATGCCCTATAATATCTACTTCCCCATATCTTGTTTGAAAATTCCTATTTAATATTTTATAACCATTATTAATAAGGTAGTTTGCTGCAATATTTTCACCATATCTTCCAATAGTTTTATTATAACTCATAAATACATCTCCTTTGCATTTATAATCATTAACATATTTAATTTTCTTAAACAAAATAATGATATGTTTAAGAATAATAACTTTGTCAATAATCAAAAAGGGTGATGAATATGTCAATAAATATATATAGTGCTACTAATTATGGTTTAGATGGAGTTTTAATAAATGTAGAAGTGGATATAATGAAAGGAATACCATCATTTCATATTGTAGGTCTTCCTGAAGCATCTGTAAAAGAAGCAAGAGAAAGAGTGCGCGCAGCAATTATTAATTCAGGATATAATTTTCCTCTAGGGAGAATAATAATAAATTTAGCACCAGCAGATGTTAGAAAAAAAGGCACACTTTTGGATCTTCCTATAGCTATAGGGATTTTAATGGCATCTGAACAGATAAAATATAAAAACTTAGATAGTTTTATAATATTTGGAGAGCTTTCTTTAAATGGTGATTTAAAAGGTATAAGAGGTGCACTACCTATAATATTAGAAGGTCAGAATAGAAAAATAGAAAACTTTATTTTTCCTTTAGAAAACCTAAAGGAAATTGCTGAAAATGTTCAAGCAAACTTTTATCCATTCAATAATTTAAAGCAAGTTATAGCATATATAACTAATGGTGACCTGCTTCCTTATGAAGAAAATATGTATAAAGAAAAAGTAAATAAAGGCAACATAGATTACTGTGAAATTATAGGACAGATAGAGGCTAAGAGAGCAATGCAAATTGCAGCAGCTGGTAGGCATAATATATATATGTTTGGTTCACCTGGTGTAGGTAAGACCATGCTGGCAAATGCAATTACATCAATTTTACCACCTTTAACTAAAAAAGAGCAAATGGAGGTTGCTAAAATATATAGTATAGCAGGATTGTCAAAGGAAATGGAAAGATTATATATTCCATTTAGAGCACCACATCATACTATAACAAAATCTGCACTTATTGGTGGTGGTAGAGAAATAACATTAGGAGAAATAAGCTTAGCACATAATGGTGTATTATTTTTAGATGAAATATTAGAGTATAAAAGAGAGATTTTAGAACTATTAAGAAAGCCTATGGAAGAGGGATATATTAGTATAGCACGCCAAAATGAAAGGTTTATACTACCAAGTAAATTTCTTTTAGTTTCTGCTAGTAATCCATGTCCATGTGGAAATTGGATGAATATAGAGGGGAAAAAGTGTAAATGTACAGATAGGGAAATTTATAAATATATAAATAAGCTATCTAGTGCAATAATAGATAGGATAGATTTGTTATGCTATATTCCAAGAGTAAGACCAGAGGAGCTTTTAAATAGTAATGAAAAATATACTTCAGAAAAAATGAAAGAAAGAATTCTTTTAGCAATAGAAAGAGAAAATTATAGATTAAAGGATACAGATTATAGATATAATTCAGAAATAAATGGTAGTGATATTTATAGATTGTGTAGTATTACGCCAAAAGCTAAAAAGATTCTAGAAAAGTGCTATATTAACTATGGCATTTCACTAAGAGCTTATGGGAAAATTATTAAGGTTGCAAGAACTATGGCAGATTTAGAAGAGGAAGAGAAAATAACTGAAGATAATATAATTGAGGCTATGGGATATAGGAAAAATATTTTTGGATAAATTGTATAAAGGTAAATAAGA
>JAKSUK010000040.1 GCA_024409095.1 Clostridium sp. | reverse complement strand
AACTTTCATAAGAACTAGTGTATAATAATAATTAAAGTTTATAAAAAAGAGAGGTAAGAAATTTGGCATATACTGCTTTATATAGAGAATGGAGACCGAGTACATTTTATGATGTAGTAGGTCAAGAACATATAACAACTACATTAAAAAATCAAATACTTAATAATAGAATAGCCCATGCTTATCTCTTTTGTGGAACTAGAGGTACTGGTAAAACTTCTACAGCAAAAGTTTTTGCTAAAGCATTAAATTGTTTGAATTTACAAGATGGAGAGCCATGTAATGAATGTGAAATGTGTAGAAAAATAAATAGTGGGCTAGCTATTGATGTTATTGAGTTAGATGCTGCTTCTAACAATGGTATAGATAAAATTAGAGATATTATTGATGATGTTAAGTATCCTCCACAAGAAGCTCGTTTTAAAGTATATATAATGGATGAGGTTCATATGCTTTCACTAGGAGCTGTAAATGCATTTTTAAAAACTTTAGAGGAGCCACCTGCCAATGTAATATTTATTTTGGCAACAACTGACCCTCAAAAGCTACCTATCACTATATTATCAAGATGTCAAAGGTTTGATTTTAAAAGAATTAGTAAAAATGATATAACAGCAAGGCTTAGAAAGATAGTTACTGAAAAGGGAGTTTTTGTTGATGATAAGAGCTTAAATCTTATTGCTAGAGTTTCTGATGGGGCAATGAGAGATTCTTTAAGTATATTAGATCAAGCCATATCTATGGGTAATGGAACTGTAGAGTATTCATCTGTTGTTTCAATGTTAGGACTTGTAACTAATGAATATCTTTTTACATTAACTAATAATGCAATAGAACGAAATATTGAGAAATGTATTTTAACTATTGAAGAAATAATTACTTCAGGTAAGGATGCTTATTTATTTATTAAGGACCTTATTGAACATTATAGAAATCTTTTAATGGCAAAAGTAACTAATAATCCTGAAGAAGTTCTTGATATGTCAGAAGAAAATATTGCTCTTATTAAGGCACAAACATCTAGGTTAAGAGCAGAAGAAATAATGAGATGCATACGAATATTACAAGAAGCAGAAGGCAATGCTAAAGTTAGTAAGCAAGCTAGACTTTATTTAGAGCTTTCTATAATAAAGATGTGTAAGATTGAATATGACACATCAAATGAAGTTATTTTAACTAGGCTTAATAGATTAGAAGAAAATTTAAAGAGCGGAAATATAGTAGTAAATACAAAAGAAGTAACTACTAATGAGGCTGCTAGTATAAAGAATGCAATAGAACCAACAAACAAAGATACTATAACAGCAAATACTGAAACTGCTGTAAGTGAAAATACAAGTTCTGGATTAACTATAAATGAAGTTCAAAGGGCTTGGAAGGATGTGCTTGAAAGATTCAAAGTTAAAAGAGCAATGATTGTTTATGCATCTATATTAGTAGGAAGACCTATTTCATGTAGCAATGGCATTATAACTATTGAATTTGATGAAGATTATAAATTTAGTGCTGATAGATTAAATAAATCAGAAAATAAGACTGTAGTAAATGAGGTCTTTTCTGAAGTATTCCAACAAAAATTAAATGTGCAATTTGTAGTTAAAGAAAAAAAAAACAATGAGATAAGCACAGAAGATATTTTAATTAATGCTTTTGGTGAAGAATTAGTAGATATATTAGACGAATAATGGCAAAAAATTCAGGATAAATACTTTATTCTAGTAAAAATTATAAAAATATCTTATAATATGAGTAGATTTTTTATTTAAGAGGAGGATTTTTTATGGCAAGAGGAGGATTTCCAGGCGGATTCGGCGGAGGAAACATGAATAACTTAATGAAGCAAGCTCAAAAGCTTCAAAAAGAAATGGAAGAAATGCAAAAAAACTTAGAAAATAGCGAATATGAAGCTTCAGTAGGTGGCGGAGCTGTTGTTGTAAAAGTTAGCGGTAAGAAGGAACTAACATCAATTAAAATAAAAGAAGAAGTTGTAGATGCAGATGATGTTGAAATGTTAGAAGATTTAGTTCTTAGTGCTGTAAATGAAGCATTAAAGAAGGCTGAAGAAGCTAGCTCAAATCAAATGGGAAAATTAACAGGTGGGTTAAACATACCAGGAATCTTTTAAATAATAACTTAAATTTATTAAAGGGCATGCAAGGAGACTTGTGTGCCTTAAAAATTATGAATGAAAGGGTGAGTTAAATGGATTTTTATCCAGTTGCTATAGAAAAGTTGATTGAGGAATTTGCAAAATTACCTAGTATAGGAAAGAAGACTGCACAAAGATTGACATTACATATATTAAATCTTCCAGAAGAAGAAGTGAGGGAGTTTGCTACAGCTCTAGTTAGAGCTAGAGGTACAATAAAATATTGTTCTATATGTGGAAACTTTACTGAAACTGATCCTTGTCCAATATGTAGTAATCCAAGTAGGGACAAGAGTGTAATATGTGTTGTTGAGCAACCTAAGGATATTATGACTATGGAAAAGGTTAAGGAATTCAATGGAACATATCATGTGCTTCATGGAAATCTTTCTCCAATGCAAGGAAGAGGTCCTCAAGATATAAAGATAAGAGAGCTTGTGGCAAGAATGAATGCTGATGTAAAAGAAGTAATTATTGCAACAAATCCTAATGTTGAAGGAGAGGCTACAGCAATGTATATTTCTAGAATACTTAGACCTCTTGAAGTTAAGGTAACGAGAATTGCTTCAGGGCTTCCAGTTGGAGGAGATTTAGAATATGCAGATGAAGTTACTTTATCTAAAGCATTAGAAGGAAGAAAAGAAATATAAATTGGAGGCTTTCTGAATAAAATTTAAGTAGATGGAAATAAATAGAATAAATGTTGTTTCGATTTCTATTTAAATTTTAGGAGGGAGTTATGAATAAGGGTAAAATACTAAATTTTATACTTGCAAGGTATGAATATGAAGATACTTTAGATGACAATCTTTTAGAGTGTATTAGACAAACAATAGAAGAGATAGAAGTAGCAGAGTGTATGTTCAATTATGCAAGTGACCCTAAATTAATTGAGGCTGCCATATACAGAGAAGATGCAGCAAAGAAAAGGTTTGAATATCTTTTATCACTAGCTAAAGAGAAGCAAATAAATAAAAAGATAGATATATAATGAATTTTTTCAAATTATGTAGCATAATAAGTACTATATAAGGGGGAGAAAGAGAGGGAACTTATATGGTAAATTTAAATGTAATAGTATATGCACTAATTGGATTGGCATTATTATTCTTAATAATAAAATTACTTAAATGGCCATTAAAGATATTAATTAATGGTATTTTAGGAATTGTATTATTATATATAACAAATATAATAGGAAATTATATGGGATTTATTTTGCCTATTAATGCAGTATCAGCACTTATAGCAGGATTTTTGGGTATACCGGGAATAATACTTTTAATATTATTTCAATTCTTTGTATAATTTAATTATTATTGAAAAACAGGAAGGGAACCTTTTTAGGTTCCCTTATAAGTTAAAACAGATATGAATTAAAGAAATAAGTTGTTAATAAATGAAAACTCTATATGAGTAACTTATGCAAAAAGTAGAAAAATTGATACAAAAATTTAGGTGTAAGCACTACATCCGCTTACACCTGTTTAATATGTGGATAATTTAACTTAAAAGCAAAGAAATTATCTACAGTAATAAGTTGCCCACTATTTATAAAAATATGTATACTTAATATTATAATTTTAAAAAATTATTTAGTACGAGGTGATAAAAATGCCAGCAGGTAATGGAGTAAATTGTTTATACTGCCCTGAAAAAGAGGTAGATAGATGTCAAGGTAATGACACAGGCTGTTTATGTTTTAAATGTCCAAGACATTTAGGTCAATGCAGATGTGTTAAGTATTGTAGAGAAACAGAATCAGTTTTAATTTTTGATGAAAGATAATAGTAAAATTTTTAAATCTTAAAGGTTCAGAAAATAATCTGGGCCTTTTTTGATTTTAAGAGAGAATTTTTATTAATATCATAATCATAAATATAACTTTATGAATAATATAACAGAATAAGAATAAATAAATATAAATTATAGCACTAATACTAAAAGTAATAAGTTATTAGAAGTCTATAGCAATAATAAAAATATATTGGGGGAATTTCATGCATAAGAAATTATTTATTCCTGGACCAGTGGAGGTTAGACAAGAAGTTTTAGAAAAGATGTTAACACCTATGATTGGGCATAGAAGTAAAGATGCATCAGAATTACAGAAGCGTATAAGTGATAATTTAAGAAAGTTATTTTATACGAAAAGTGAAATATTACTTTCTACATCATCAGGTAGTGGACTTATGGAGGGGGCAATAAGGTCATGCACAGCAAAGAGAGCAGCGGTATTTTCTGTTGGAGCATTTGGTAAACGGTGGTATGAAATGGCTGTAAATAATAATGTTCCAGCAGATATATTTGAATTTGAATTTGGAAAGGGAGTGAAGCTAGATAAGGTTAAGGAAGTTTTAGATACTGGTAAGTATGATTTAGTAGCAGTAACACATAATGAAACATCAACTGGAGTAATGAATCCTATTAGAGAGATAGGTGAAGTTATAAAGAATTATCCAGAGGTAGTTTTTATTGTAGATTCAGTAAGTTCAGCAGGAGGTTCAAAAATAGAAGTTGATGATTGGGGAATAGATATATGTTTAACATCATCACAAAAAGCTCTTGGACTTCCACCGGGATTATCAGTATGTACTTTTTCAGAAAAAGCAAAAAATAGGGCTGAAAATGTTAAAAATAGAGGCTTTTATTTAGATTTATTAGCTTTGTATAAGTATTTAAAAAAGAAAAATTATCAATATCCATCAACACCATCTTTATCACATATGTTTGCCCTTGATTATCAGCTAGATTATATATTAAATATTGAAGGATTGGAAAATAGATTTAAAAGGCATATAGAAATGGCTGATATAGTTAGAAATTGGGGAAGAAAATATTTTGAATTATTTCCTGAAGAGGGCTATTTATCTAATACATTAACAACAATTAAGAATACTAGAGGAATAAGTGTAGCAGATTTGAATAAAGAATTAGCAAAGAGAGGATTTCAAATATCTAATGGATATGGAGATTTAAAAGAAAAGACATTTAGAATAGCTCATATGGCAGATATAACTGTGGATGAAGTAAAAGAGCTATTAGATAATATCAATGATATTTTATCTCTAGAATAATTCATAATTAATCTATTTGGGGGGATTTTATTTTGAAGGTATTGGCTAATGATGGTCTTGAAATAAGTGCAATAAATGAAATAAAGAAAAATGGTATATTTATAGAAACAAGTCATTTTGATAAAGAGGAATTAATTGAAAATATAAAGGATTATGATGTACTTATAGTAAGATCTGCTACTAAGGTTACTAGTGATGTTTTAAATGCAGGAGCAAAAGGAAACTTAAGATTAGTTATTAGAGCAGGAGTAGGAATTGATAATATAGATTTAGATTATGCTAAAAAAGTAGGAATTAAGGTAAGAAATACTCCTAATGCTAGTTCAAATTCAGTAGCAGAATTAGCATTAGGTCATATGTTTTCTATTGCAAGGTATATAGGTGTAGCAAATTATACAATGAGAAATAAAAAGTGGAATAAGAAGCAGTATAAAGGTAGTGAAATTGATGGTAAGATTCTTGGAATAATAGGTATGGGGCGTATAGGTAAAGCCTTAGCAGAGAAAGCAGAGGCTTTAGGTATGAAAATAGTATATACAGATGTTTTGGGAAAACAAAATAACATAGCTTATGAATTTATGGATTTAGATAATCTTTTAAAGGTTAGTGATTATGTATCACTACATGTACCATATGATAAGGAGAAAGGTTCTTTAATAAAAGCTAGAGAAATATCAATAATGAAGGATGGAGCAATTATAATTAATTGTGCTAGAGGAAAGGTAGTAGATGAAGAAGCTTTACTAGAGGGATTGAATTCAGGAAAATTAGCAGGAGCAGGAATAGATGTGTTTGAAGATGAGCCTAGTGAAAATATGGCATTAATAAATCATGAACATGTAAGCGTAACACCACATATAGGAGCATCTACTAAAGAAGCTCAAGAAAGGATTGGAAAAGAAGTAGCAACTATAGTAATTGATTTTAATAAGTAACTTTTAACATAAGGGAGGAGTTAAATATGGCAATTATTAAACCTTTCAAAGCATATAGACCAGTTAAAGAACATGTAAAGGATATTGCAGCTTTGCCTTATGATGTTATGAGTAGTAAGGAAGCAAGAACTATGGCAAAAGATAATAAGTATTCCTTCCTACATGTGGATAGGGCTGAGGTAAATTTGCCTGAAAGTATAGATGAATATGATGAAGTTGTATATGATACTGCTAGGAATGTATTAGAAAATATGATAGAAGAGGGGTTATATATACAAGAAAAAGTATCTGCTATTTATATTTATCAGCAAATAATGGAGGGAAGAGGACAAAAAGGTATAGTGTGTTGTACATCAGTTGATGATTATTTAAATGATGTTATTAAGAAACATGAAAGGACAAGATTACTTAAAGAAATAGATAGAATTAATCATGTGGATAAATGTAATGCTAATACAGGCCCAATATTTCTTACTTATAGAAATAATGATGAAATATCATCAATAGTTGAAGAGTGGAGCAGTAAAGAACCTATTTACGACTTTGTATCAGAAGATGGTAATGGACATAAGGTGTGGATAATAGATGATAATATAGTAATAGAAAGATTGGTTAAATTATTTAAAGATATAAACTATTTATATATTGCTGATGGTCATCATAGGTCAGCTTCAGCTGTAAAAGTAGCTTTAAAAAGGAGAAATAATCTAAAAAACTACACAGGTAACGAAGAGTTTAATTATTTCTTATCTATAATATATCCTGATACAGAGCTTAAAGTATTTGATTATAATAGAACGGTTAAGGATTTAAATGGTCTTAGTGAAGAAGAGTTTTTTAAAAGACTAAAAGAATCATTTTATTTATCTAAATCAGAAGAAAATCAGCCAGTAAAACCAAGTAAGAAGCATGAATTTGGAATGTATATAGATAAGCAATGGTTTGTTTTAAGAGCAAAAGAGGGGACTTTTGATGAAAGTAATCCTATAGAAAGTTTAGATGTATCTATATTGCAAAATAATATATTAATGCCTATATTGGGGATAAATGACCCAACAAAATCAGAAAGGATAGAATTTATAGGAGGAATAAGAGGGCTTAAGGAATTGGAAAATAGGGCAGATACAGATATGAAGGTAAGCTTTTCAATGTATGCAACAACTATAGAGGATATAATGAATGTAGCAGATAGCGGAATGGTTATGCCACCTAAATCTACTTGGTTTGAACCTAAGCCAAGAAGTGGTATATTTATTCATAAGTTATAAACTAAAAGGAATTAATATTGCCAATGTCATTTTATTAACTTAATGACATTGGCATTATAGCTTATAGGTTTGTAACCATTTCTTTTAATATAGCAGTTGAGTTTTTAACAGCTATAGGTGTGAATTTTTCAAAGTCCATATGTGCTCCATTGTTTGCATTGTCAGATATTGATCTGATTACAACAAAAGGAATATTATTTAAGTAACATACATGTGCAATACTTGCACCTTCCATTTCACATGATAAAGCACCAAATTCTTTTTCTAACCATTGAATCTTTTCAAGAGAAGCAACAAACATATCTCCAGAAACAATTCTTCCTGAGAATGTATTGAAATCTCCAGCTTTAGCACAAGCAGACTTAGCTATTTTTATTAAATTTTCATCACATTTAAAATCGAATGTATCTAATCTTGGAATTTGTCCCATAGGATCACCAAAAGCAGTAGTATCCATATCGTATTGTACTAAGTTAGTAGCAACTACTACATCACCAGGATATATCTCTTTACCTATACCCCCAGCAACACCTACATTAACTATATGTGTTATTCCATATTCACTAATAAGAAGCTGAGTACATACAGCAGCATTAACTTTACCTATTCCACATACAACAGCAACTACATCTTTACCCCATAATTTTCCCTTATGGAATGTCATTTTAGCTTTTACTTTAGTATCTTCTAATTCCATGTCATTTATTAGTATTTCTAATTCTTCTGACATAGCACCTATTATTCCTAATATCATATTTACCTCCAAAATAATTATTTTAACTCAACATATATTATATACATAGAGAAAATCATTTAATAGTATATAATAAGAAAAAATGAAATAGCAAATTCCAATATGAATTACTTGAGAAAAATGCTTCAATAGTCTAATATTATTAATAAGTAAATAAACGTACATAAAAAAGGAGAGATGGAAAATGGCATTATATCCATTTTGTAGAACAGAACTATTAGTAGGAGAAGAGGGTATTGAAAAGCTTAAAAATTCAAAAGTTATAGTTTTTGGTATAGGTGGAGTAGGAAGCTTTGTTGTAGAAGCATTAACAAGAGCTGGAGTTGGAAATCTAGTATTAGTAGATAATGATACTGTATGTATTTCTAATTTAAATAGACAAATACATGCTACTACAAAAACTGTAGATATGGTTAAAGTTGAAGCTATGAAGGAAAGAATTGCACTAATTAATCCAGAATGTAAGGTTGAAGCAAAACAAGTATTTGTTACAGCAGAAAATATTAAAGAGTTAATAACAGAAGATATAGATTATGTTGTAGATGCAATAGACACTGTAACATCAAAGCTTGCATTAGCTGAATATTGCTATAAAAATCAAATAAAAATAATGAGTTCAATGGGAACTGGAAATAAAGTTGATCCAACTATGTTCCAAGTATCAGATGTATATAAGACAAAAGTATGTCCTTTAGCTAAAGTTATGAGATATGAATTAAAGAAGAGGGGCGTAAAGAAATTAAAAGTTGTATATTCTGAAGAAATGCCAATGACTCCTGATAAGGGAAGAGCTGTACCATCAGGTAAAAGACAAACTCCAGGAAGCATTTCATTTGTTCCTCCAGTTGCAGGAATGATAATAGGTGGAGAAGTAATCAAAGATTTAATTGGAATAAATAAATAATAATCAATAATAAAAGGGCTTTCTGATTACAAGAAAGCCTTTTTATGGAATTGCCTGTATAATAAAATAGTGAAAATAAATTAGGAGAATATAATATGGGGAGTAAGAAAGAAGTAAAAATTGAACCAATTAAAGGTGCTTTGAATGATTATGTTATTAAAGATAAAGATAAAATAGTAATGGGAAGATTTACTATATGCGAATTAGATAAAGAAAATAAAAGAAGCACCATAAGGTTTAAGTTTTATAGAGAAAATAATTATGAATTATTAAAAGTTTCCATAGATATAATTTTAAGGACTATATTTAAAGATGGAAATATAAATAAAGTCAATTTTCTACTTAGTGAAATTAGTGATATAAGTGCATTTTTAGATTTAGGATTTACTTTGGAATCAATACTTTCAGAAAATCTTATGGTAAATGGTGTTATAGTAGATGAATTAGGTTTAGGCATTACAAGAAATGAATATATAAGCTCTGTGAAGAATAATATAGTCTATATTAAGGGCAGTAAAATAATTGTTAGAAATTTTACACCAGCTGATGCAGAAGAACTTACAGATTATTATATTAGAAATACGGAGCATTTAAGAGCATTTGAACCAACTAGGGATAAGAATTTTTATGAAGTAGATATGCAAAGAAGGACACTAATTGAAAGTTATAAGCAGTTGATGGTTGGAACAGGTATGGACTTAGGAATTTATTTAAATGGAAAGCTTATTGGTAAGATAAAGGTTTCTAATATAGTTCAGGGAATATTTAAAAGTGCAATTATAGGATATTCAATAGATAAAGAGCATGAAGGAAAAGGCTATATGAAAGAAGCTGTATTGCTTGTAGAAAAATATTGCAAACAGTATTTAGATTTACATAGACTAGAAGCATCAGTACTTGTAGATAATAATAAATCAAAAAGAGTTCTTTTAAAAAGTGGGTTTGAAGAACTAGGAGTTAATAAAAAATATCTTTATATTAATGGAAAGTGGAGAGACCATATTACATTTTATAAAATATTAGAATAGAAATAGTAAAAAGCATTTTTTCAAGTTATGAAAAAATGCTTTTTTATTATTAAACCTCAAAGTTAAGTATAGTAGTTTCACCAGCAACAGCTGAACCACTTGTAACTGGAGTTATTGATTTAGCTGCATCAACGTTAGTTATTAAAACTGGAGTTGCTAAAGATAAACCTTTGCTTAATATGAAATCTCTATCTATTTTTATTATTGGTGTACCAGCTTTAACTGTTTTTCCAGCTTGAACTAATTGTTCGAAACCTTCACCATTTAAAGAAACAGTATCAACACCTATATGAACTAATAATTCAAGACCATTTGATAATTTTAAAGCAAAAGCATGCTTAGTTTGGAAAACTAATGTTAATTCTCCATCTGCAGGAGCAACAACAGTATCTCCTTTTATTATTATAGCAGCTCCATCTCCAGCCATCTTTTCAGCAAAAACTGGATCAGGTACTTCTGATAATGGAATTATGTTACCATCAGCTACAGCAACTAAACAGTTTTTTGGTGCTACTTCAGTAGTAGTTTCTTTTGATTTTGATTTAAATAAGTTTTTAAAAAAGTTAACCATTTTAATCATCCTTTCAATAAATATAAGTTTTTTTATTCATAGTATAGGTAAAATAAAAGGCATAAGTTTAACTGGATTAGGTTGTTGAATAAATAAAATTTGTAAAATAAATAAAGCCATTCCCTTTGTG